>JBEAPM010000231.1:0-9300 GCA_041164445.1 Cyanobacteriota bacterium | reverse complement strand
ACGAAGCTCCAGAGTCCACCGATTTGACACCAGCGAACGAAGTCCCCTTGAGCTTCAGGCCCCCAGAGGAAGAGGAAGGAGTGACCGAAAGCATCCGCAGGGGAGCTAACGGCAACGGTGAGGAAGTTACACCCTTCCAGGTAGGAAGAGGCAATACCGTGGGTATACCAGGAGCTAACAAAGGTGGTGCCCGTTAGCCAGCCACCCAGGGCGAGATAGGCGCAAGGAAAGAGGAGGATGCCAGACCAGCCCACAAACACGAAACGATCGCGCTTGAGCCAGTCGTCTAGGACATCAAACCAGCCTCGTTCTTGCACACGTCCAAGTGCAATAGTCATAAACAGATCTCCAAACGAGTTCCCAAAATGAGAAAGAGTATATATTCGGTAAAAGGGCTTAGCTCATCTGCCTCAGGCAGATCCTTTGCTTAATCACAAAAGGACAAACCTCGACACAAGATGAGAAAAATATTTACGATTCTTTACCTTTGTTCATTATAAGGGGATCGAATAGGAACTTTGCAACCCCGAAAAAATTTTTCTGCTCCTGAATCCCCGATCGCTTTGGGCTGAGATTGCTGGCTATTTTTGCGCTGAAAGCCTGGCCAGTAAAGGGTAAAAGGGGGGATACACCGGCAAACGAGAGCGTAATTGCCAACCCGCCTGGGCCAAAAAGTTCTGCAAATCCCCGAGGGAAGCGTGCTCATAATCGGGATTGACTTCATCCACTGGCACTAAGCCCCCCAGATCTCGGGCTCCAGCTTCTAAGCACCGTAAAAGTCGATCGTTTAGCCCCACTAAATTGGGGGGAATTTGCAACGTGATGTCCGCCGGTAAAATCTGCCGCGCCTGAGCCACGATCGCCGGTAACTCATCCAATTCCAGCCCTGGAGCCGATCCGGTTTGACTGGAACCGGGGCGATAGGGTTGCAGAATCACTTCCTGAATATGTCCCCAGCGATCGTGAAGCCGAGCGATCGTTTCTAAGGTGTAAAGGCGATCGGCGGGGGTTTCCCCCAGTCCCAGCAGCAGCCCGGTGGTAAAGGGAATCTGCAATTCACCGGCCCAATCCAATTGTTGCAGGCGGAGCCTGGGATCCTTACTGGGGGACTGGCGATGCACGGTTTGCTGGATCTGTTCAGACAGGTCTTCGAGCATCAAGCCCATAGACACATTGACCTGCCGTAATTGCTCCATTTCAGTCCGTAACAACGGCCCGGCATTGGTGTGGGGCAGAAAACCCCGTGCTAAGGCCAATTCACAGAGCCGATAAATCCGCTGGAACCAGAGCGATCGTCTAGGACTTTGGGGATGAACCTCCCCACTGAGAATGAGAATTTCAATCACCCCCGATCCTTTTAAGCGATCGAGATGACGAATAGCCTCCGCCTCACTCATCCAGGCATCTTCCCCTGGGGATACCCGAAAGTTGCAATAGCTGCAATGGTTAAAACACTCATAGGTGGGAACCAGGGTATAGGCGGGACTGTAGGTTACCCAGGGCATTGTGGACATCTTGGCGATCGAAAAGCAATACGGGTTAGCAATTGAGGGCGCGTCATCAATTAATTCTAGAAGCCTTGCGGTCATAAGGCCAGCACACCACGGACGGCTCCCCTTCTTCCCCTGGAGAAATTCACCACCCCATCCCCAAGAACGATCGCATTTGGGGGAAATAGGATTGAGTCAGGAAAGCGCTACACTCTTGTCTTACGGTTGTCTTACGGCATTTGAGGGACAGAATGAAGTTAGATCAATTTCTAAAATTTGTGGGGGCCACGAATACGGGGGGACAGGCTAAGTTACTGATCCAGAGTGGCTTGGTTCAGGTTAATGGAGAACTGGAAACACGACGGGGTCGCAAAGTACACCCTGGAGATGAGGTGATCTTAGAAGGGCAGCGGTTTGTGGTTCCACCCTTAGATATAGGATGATGTCAGTTACACTTGATTTCTCGGTGTTTGCGGATCCCGATCGCGGCTTTCCGGTCTTGGCTTGAGTATTTCTACCCCTCGCTCTTTGAACTTATAAATATCTATGAATTTAGTTGTTATCCTCAGTCTCGGTATTGGTTTGGTGTTGCTCGTCTTTGGGGCAGAGGTCTTAGTTCAAGGTGCTTCACGGCTAGCAAATGCGTGGGGATTGTCTCCTTTAATTATTGGTTTAACGATCGTTGCCTATGGTACCAGTGCCCCAGAGTTGGCCGTGAGTTTGCAGGCAACGTGGTCTGGGGAGGCGGGCTTAGCGATCGGGAATGTGATTGGGAGCAATATTTTCAATGTACTTTGTATTTTGGGCATTTCTTCCGTCATTACGCCCCTGGTAGTGGCCCAGCAGTTGATTCGCTTAGACGTACCCTTGATGGTGTTGTTGTCTATTCTCGTCTTGATGATGAGCTGGAATGGCAACATCGATCGGCTTGAGGGGATTTTTCTCACCTTGGGCGGTGTAGCCTACACCCTCTTTCTCTTGAAGCAAGGGAATCAAGAGGAGGAAGCCGTGCATGATGAATACGCCGAAGAAGAGCATCAGTGGTTAAATAACATTCCCCTGCCCCCCATGGTGGTGAATTGGTTGTGCATTGCCCTCGGCATTGCCCTCTTAGTGACCGGATCTCGGTTCTTAATTCACAGTGCGATTAGTATTGCCGAGCATTTTGGCTTGAGTCGGCTGATTATCGGCTTAACGATCGTTGCTACGGGGACTTCCTTGCCGGAACTTGCCACCTCCGTTATCGCCAGTGTGCGGGGCAAGCGAGACATTGCCGTGGGCAATGTGATTGGTAGTAACATTTTCAATATCTTGGCCGTTCTGGGCATTGCCAGTACCTTTAGCCCCAATGGTGTCTCGGTGTCAGAAGCTGCCCTTCGTTTCGATATTCCCGTGATGATTGCCGTCGCGATCGCCTGTTTACCTATTTTCTTTACCGGCAACCTCATTGAACGCTGGGAAGGGCTAATGTTTTTAGCCTACTATGGGGCCTACACCACCTATTTAATTTTGGATGCCACCCACCACGAAGGCTTAGGGATTTTTAGTCATATCCTCGCCTTTTTTGTCATTCCCCTCACCATAATTACGCTGGCCACAGTTTCCTGGCGGACTTGGCGACGCTAAAGGGTTTGAGGGTATTCCCAAACAACGGCGTGTGCAACTTAAGTGCCAAGATCCCCGATTTCTCGTAGAACGAAGTCCAATCTCTTGATGCTATGTCCCCAGAAACCGGGGATCTGAGAATAGTTGCACATCGCGTCAAACAGCAAAATACTTTTGCCGAAACAGCGCCCAACTTAAGGCGGAAGGGGTGCCTTCCATTAAATTTTTTCGCTTTCAGTGGAAAGCCACCGAAACTATTGATGCCGTTAGACTTTGCTCGCTTGAACTATAGCTTTACCCCAACCCTTTGAATATGCTCAATCAGATCTGGATTGTCGATCGCTTTGAACAGAGATAAATCCACGGTATAGGGCAATAACAAATCATCAATTTGATTTTGGATCTTCAACAACTGATGGTAGCTTAATCGATCGCTAACGATCGTTAGATCAACGTCTGAACCCGTCTGATAGGTTCCCTTTGCACGGGAGCCATAGAGGATTATGGTGCTGATTTCAGGATATTGGGCAAACACGGACTTTAACTGTTCAATTGCTTTGCGGGGAAGTCCAAACTGGCTCATAACTGTTGCATCTTCTCTTCAAACGTGACAAACAAGGAGAAATAAACATTTTGAATGTCCTGACTGACTTGCTCCGCTAAGACTTGGTTATAGGTATGAACCGAATTCACCCGACTTTTAATCATCATCATCCACTCATCCCCCGCCTCAATTAACCCCCGCTGAAAAGCCAAGCGAATTGCATCCCGACTGCCCTGAATTCCTATCTCTCCCTGATCTTCATAGTAATCCTTCATCACCTTCCATGCCAACTCATAGGTATATTCAAAGGCTTTGATCAGACCTTGCTGCTCCAGTGCATTTAGTTCACCTTTTTCAATAAATTTTCTGAGTTGATTCAGTGCCTTTTGGTAATTCTGAAAGCGTTGTTGCCAGCGAACATCTATCTGGTCATTTTCCACTGCTATTGACTCCCTGAAAAACGATGGTACTCACTTTAGCACGCTGGACTTAAGTCCCTGGAGTATTTGAGTCCTCATTAGCACTGGTTAAGCGATCGTTTCTGGTCTGTTTCTTCGCCAAGTGACTTTCTTGCAGTAAACCTCATTGGGTTTATTTGGTTTTGCTGCACCCGGATCCAGACTATATCCAGAAGATATATGGTGGCAAGTTCATACCCCCCACAAGGGTTGCAGACGACTGTCTTGGCTTAATTACGATCGACCTCATCCAACATCCTTGCACTAGGCTGAAATTCTAGTTAGTTATCCTAAAGTGCTAAGAAATTTTATACATCCCCTTAATCATTGGATCCACGGAATCCTATGGACTCATTACAGCGTTTAGCCACTGTTTTATTAGCCGGATTGACGATCGCTTCCCTTCCTTCTACTCCCGTATTAGCCCAAGAATTTGCTCAAACGATCGCCCAACAGGCTGATCCTCGCGCTCTTATTGAATTGACCCCAAGGAATCAGAGTGAGCGGCGGGTGGCCTTGGTCATTGGCAATAGTCGCTATACCTCCGTTAGCCCGTTGCGGAACCCGGCCAACGATGCCAGGGACATGACCAATGCCCTAGAAAGTCTAGGATTCGATCGGGTGATTAGCCTGGTGGATGGCAACCTGGAACAAATGTTGAGAGCCTTAGAGGAGTTTAAACAAGAGTTAAGACGAGGTGGTGTGGGCGTATTTTATTACGCAGGGCATGGGGTGCAGTCGGAAGAGAAAAATTACCTGATCCCGGTGGATGCCAACCTGGAGATCGAAAGCCTCTTAAAAACCAGAACTCTGCCGTTGGATGACGTTCTGAGTTATATGGCGGAGGCGAACAATCCCCTGAATATCGTTATTTTAGATGCCTGTCGGAATAATCCCTTTCGTAGTTTTGGCCGGAGTGCGGGGCTGGGGTTAGCCAGTGTTAATGCTCCTACAGGGGTGCTCGTGGCCTATGCCACGGCTCCTGATAGCGTGGCGGCGGATGGCGATGGGGACAATGGAACCTATACCGAAGCCCTGTTAAAGCATATTCGTACTCCTGGATTAAAGGTAGAAGACCTATTTAAGACCGTGCGGGCCGAAGTCCAACGCACCACCAGTAACCGTCAAGTGCCCTGGGAAGCCACCTCTCTCGTGGGGGACTTTGCCTTTAACCCCAGCGCTACCGGAACGCCCGCCCCTGTTGCTTCGCCCCCCGTTCCTTCAACCCCTATTCCCCCAGCCTCCGTTTCAGCGCCCGCCCCTCAGCCCGCCCGCCCCAATCCAACCCCCGCCCTACCCGCAGCCTCCTTAGAAGCCCAATATGCCCAGCTAGCGGCCCTCACCTTTCAGCAAGGTCAGGCTGCCCTCAATGCCCAGAACTACAGCAGCGCCATCGAATCCTTCGATCGTGCTGTGGGGATCGATCCCAATAATGCGGAAGTTTACCTGAACCGTGCCACCGCCTACCTAGCCCTAAATCGCTACGACAACGCCATTGCCGACTATGAAAAAGCCCAAAAACTGAATCCAGCCCTGAGTAGCCGCCTAGCCAGCGATTTAGCCAGAGCCTACCAAGCCAGAGGCGGAACCCCCAGCACCAACAGCCAAACCTCCCTCGCAGACTACACCAGAGCGATCGAACTCAACCCCAGGGATGCCATGGCCTACTATCAGCGGGGAACCCTCTACTCCGCCCAACAAGACTACAACTCCGCCCTCCGGGACTTCGATCGGGCCATTGAACTGGCAGACAACCCCGCCTTTGCCTACACTGGCCGGGGCACCGTTTATTACAAACAACGGAACTACGATGCCGCCCTCCGCGACCTCGATCGGGCCATTGAACTAGACTCCAGAGCCGTCGAAGCCTACATCAGCCGGGGGGATGTGTATTATCGGCAAAACAACTACGACACCGCCCTAGCAGACTATAACCGAGCGATCGAGATCGATCGCAACGCCGCCAATGCCTACAACGGCCGGGGGGATGTGTATTACTTCCAGAAAAGCGATTATGATGCCGCCCTCCGGGAATATAACCGGGCAATCGAACTGGCCCCCCAAGCGCCACGGGGCTATGTGGGCCGGGGCAATCTTTATCGGTATCCTCAGCGCAAGTATGCAGAAGCCCTGCGGGAAATTAACCGAGCGATCGAACTGGATCCGAGTTATGCCCGTGCGTATCACAGCCGGGGGCGTGTGTATGCCGACCAGAAGAATTACACCGCCGCTTTACGGGAATACAACCGAGCGATCGAACTGGATCCCAATAATGCTAACGCCTACAATAATCGGGGCTGGGTGTATTACCAGCAAAAGGACTACACCGCCGCAATACGGGAGTATAGCCGAGCGATCGAACTCGATCCCTACGCCGCCTACGCTTACGCCGATCGGGGCTGGGCTTACTACGCACAATCTGATAACCAGAATGCTTTACGGGACTTCAACCGAGCGATCGAACTCGATCCCAATAATGCTCCTGCCTACAGTGGCAGAGGGTCAGTTTATAAAAATCAACGTAATTACACCGCTGCTTTGCGGGAGCATAACCGAGCGATCGAACTGGATCCCAATGCGGCTGCCTGGTATAACAATCGGGGGGGGGGTCTACATCAGCCAAAAGCTCTGTGATTTAGCTCAACGAGACTATGAGCAAGCCCTAAGGCTAGATCCCAATTATGAAACGGCTCAGAATAATTTAGGGGTTGTGCAAGGGATGCGGCAGCGGGGAGAGTGCCAGAAATAAGATCTCCGGTTTCTTCTGCGGCGCAGTCTAGAAACCTCCGAGGTAGACTAACGGAAACCGGGGATCTGTTTGGTGTTGCGCCAAGATCTCCGGTTTCTGCGGGTCTGCGTTGTTCGGTGTTGGGTCACCCTTTGCTGCATTATTCAAGGTAAACATAATGAATACAAAAGAATCTCAATTGCTAGGGCGAATTGTCATTGATCGCTTAACGGAAGCATAGGCGCTTCAGGCGGGGCTTTTGCAAATATTCTCAATAGCTGGGGTCAGGAGCCGGGCAAGGTTTCCATAATGAGAATCGCTGCAAATTGAAGGCAAATTTTGTAAATTTCATATCAAATATGATATAAATAAGGAATGAGTCATAAAAATAAGCCTCTGGTTTGGCTGTATGGCGAAGTTAAAACTCCGCCTTTTAGTCAAGCAGCACGGATAGAAGCAGGTGTGTTACTTCGGCAGCTACAAGATGGTATATCTTTGAGCCTGCCACACTCTCGTCCTATGCCCAGTATAGGTAGTCATTGTCACGAACTACGCATTCGAGATGAAGACAAAAACTGGCGAATTATTTATCGAATCGATGATGATTCGATCGTGATTATTGAGGTTTTTAGTAAAACAACCCAAGCAACACCTAAGTCTGTAATTGAAGTTTGTAAAAAGCGTCTGAGAAACTACGATCGCTAAAGGAGTTCAACCATGGATCGATCTAAAAGAGAGCGTCTGGAATCCAAAGGATGGAAAGTCGGAACGGTCTCAGATTTTCTAGAATTAACACCAGAAGAGACAATGCTTGTAGAAATTAAGTTGGCCCTTAGCCGTAACTTAAAAGAACGTCGCCAAGAATTAATGACTCAAAGCGAACTTGCCACGAAGCTCAGTTCCAGCCAGCCTCGGATTGCTAAAGCTGAAAATGGTGATGCTTCAGTTTCTATTGACCTATTGCTCCGAGCCATACTGGCAACTGGTGCGACTCCTCAAGACATTGGGAAAATTATCGCTAGTGTAGGTTAAACGGTTAAAAGAACGCGCCAAGAACGTTACATTACGATCGTTTTTGAAGCGGGGGATAAATTCATATCGATTACAATCCTCATACAGAAACTAAAAGCATTTCAACTTCTTCAGCCCGCCACGCAGCATAAGCCAATGCTTCATAAATATCCGCTAATTCTAAATAAGGATAAGCCTCTAAAATTTCATCAGGCGATCGTCCTACGGCCATCAACCCAACAATAGTTCCAACCGTAACTCTTAATCCTCGAATACAGGGCTTTCCTCCCATTACTTCGGAGTTAAGTGTAATGCGTGTCAATTTAACTGATCCTAAGCAGATCTCCATTAGACCTTTCTCCACTGCATAGATTGACTAAACTACGATCGCGCTCTCTGCCAAATAGCAGCATAGCACTTTGCACGAATACCAAGATTCAGAATCAGTGATGAACTAACTTGTTTTAATTAATTTTAACGATCGCTTGTCCCCTCAATTACTCATGCTAAGATTGGCACATCTCCTACTCATTGGATCCACGGAATCCTATGGACTCACTTCGGCGCTTAGTTCCCCTTCTGTGTGCAGGCTTAACGATCGCTTCTCTTTCTTCCCTGCCTTTATTAGCCCAACAAAATAATCCAAATCGAGCAGGGGTTGAGTTGACCCCCACTGGTCAGCAAAGCGATCGACGGGTTGCCTTAGTCATTGGCAATGGCCGTTACACCAATATCGCCCCTCTCCAAAACCCCACCAACGATGCTAGAGACATGGCGCAAGCCCTACGGGATCTTGGATTCGACAGTGTTATTGAAGTTCAGGACGCGGATCTTCAACGGATGGAGTCTGCCTTGGATCAGTTTTACCAAGCAATTCAACAAGGCGGTACGGGTGTTTTTTATTACGCTGGACACGGGGTTCAATCTAACGGTGAAAACTATCTGATTCCTGTCGATTCGCCCAACCTCAGCGCAGAGTCCGATCTCCGCTACAAAGCACTGCCCCTGAGTATGGTGATGGGACGTTTTGAAGAAGCGGAAAATCAAGTCAGCATCGTCATTTTAGATGCCTGCCGGAACAGTCCATTCCGAGGCTGGAGACGATCGGTTAGTGCGGGGTTAGCCGTAGTCCAAGCCGCCAAAGGAATGTTTATTGCCTATGCCACTGCCCCCGGTGATGTTGCGGAAGATGGAACGGGACGCAATGGAACCTTTACGGAGGCACTGCTGAAGCATATTCGCACTCCGGGTTTAAAGGTAGAAGAACTCTTTAAAAATGTGCGAGCCGACGTACAGCGATCGACTAACGATGATCAAATTCCCTGGGAGTCCACCTCATTGATTGGTGACTTTGCCTTTAATCCCACTGCCGGAACGCCCGCCCCCGTTACTTCAGTCCCTCCAGTCCGAGTTTTGGCGTTTGATCAAACGTGCAGATGCTTGCGATCTGTAGTGGTACGACAC
>JBEAPM010000230.1:0-4439 GCA_041164445.1 Cyanobacteriota bacterium | reverse complement strand
CAAAGTGAGCCAACTGAGTGATCGCTGTTTCTAGGGTTAGGGACGATCGCTTGCGCTGTTGCCGTTGCAAAATAACCCGACTATTCAAGAGTTTAGCCTTGACCAGGGCTTGAGCCACCAGTAACCGTTCCAGCCCCGTTAGTTCCCGTTGATAGCGGGCCAACTGCCGGTAGCCCCGCTCGATGGCAATAATGCGCCCGTAGCAGTAGCCCATGCGAGACAGGTAGGCAATGGGAATGTTGCGCCAGAGGCAAGCCCGGATCGCCTGGGTGGTGACCTGAGACTTGCCAAAGACTAAGACTTGCTCCAGTAAAGGCAGTTGGACTTCTTGTAAAAGCTGCTTGCCCTGATTGACCCGTAGCATCTCTTGGTGTAAGGAAACATGGCACCCTTGCTGAGAAAGATATAGGGTTCGCATTGTCGATCGCCAAAATCTCTCAGTTCCGCCGTTGAATTTTGTCTGGGTCTGATAGCACCTCTACGGATAAATCTGATGCAGGAGGAGCCTTTTGTAGAAATCCCACAACGCGATCGGCGGCTTGACCCGAGAGAAAACTGGCGACGGTCACTAGAGCAGTATTCATAATGACCGCAGCTAGCCCCAAGGGAGCAATCAGCAAAATAATTAGGGTAATGGTTCCGTTCGTTCCTGCCACCAGGATATTGCGAACAAGAGCAGCACGATAGTTCATGGTACTTTTCCTTGAGTTTCAATGATTGGGGACTACGATCGAGCTTGGTTTAAGGAACCTAAAATATCTTGGTTCAGACGATCGAAGGGATTTTGATCCGGAAGCCCTGGAATAACTTGCTTGATCAGTTGGCGTAAATTTTTGAGTAAGATTTCTTCCTCTTCAATTTCTGAAACTCCGACAAAACCATGCACATAATTATTGCGAAGGTCGCAGTAGGAATTGAGAAATTTGATGGCGGGCAGAATCTTGGTAAATTTTGGATAGTACTCAACGATCGCTTGGAAAACGTAGCGGCTCATGCCCCGGTTAAGATCCAGTTTTCCACCTTTGGGAAGGGTGTAGCCCTGCAGAAATTGATATAATTTGCCATCGTCAAGGGCTTTGATGACTTTAGCGGATTGTTCTTTATCCTCGTATTTGCCGGAAATATCCAGACCCATTTCATCCTGAACCAGATAATAAAGAATCTGCTCTTGGAGCTTAAATAAGCCCACCAAAAAGTCCGCATACTGACGGTTTTTAATCCGAAGCAGGGCATTAAAATAAGCTTCTTGTAGCAAGGCTTTACCCTGTTTTTGTCGTAAGGGCGTAATTTCACTAATCCAGGAGCGATCGATGGAATCCCGAAACGGATCAATGGCAGAAAAAGAGCGATCGAAATTGAGTGACAGGCGGTAGTAACCATATTCCAGTAATGCGGCGGTGATAGGATTATTGAGCGCACTCTCTTTGAGGGTAATGGCAGCACCACTGTAGTTATAGTCCTGCACTTGCTGAGCAATGACCTTGCGATCGAACTCATCCTTCAGAGTGGCCACATCCGTTGTAAAAACACGCTCTTGGTCAGGCAGCATTTCCCTGGGGTTTCGCACCTGCCAAATGCGGCTATGGGGAGCATAGCCTGCCGCCTGCAATACACTCCAGACCGACTTCATCACCGGGGTACCGGAGGAAGCGTTAAATTCCAGGGTGTCTTGGCTGTCCATCTGGCTATGGGCAAAGTCGATCGCTTTGCGGGATTCCTGAGCCGCAATGAGCAAGTTAACGGGGTCAGCGGAGAGGGTGGGGTCAACGAGCCGAAGGGTAATGGACTCTGGGGAAAGGTTAGCGGGGTTCGATTCTAGCCACTCTTTGGTGTCGATCGCGTTTTGGGCAGTGGTATCGGTATGGAGCAGAATCACCTGTTTAATGGGTTGATTGATGGTCAACAAGTGAGTGACTAAGGTGACGATGGAGCCTTCCTGGTTGGTGTTGTTGGAGTAGGGATCCTGGCTCCCGACAAAGGAAAGGATAATACTGGACATGGTGACTAAATTGACCTCATCAGGTTAGGGGAAGATATTCAATACGATCGTGATATTCGTCATCGTCAGATGCCCCGGCGACAATGATCAATTCCTCAATGATCTGTCCAATGCTTTGGGTCGGATCAATGACTAAAATCCCTGGGATATGCCGCCCTTCGTCCAGGTGATCTGCCAGATGTTTAGGCATCGATTTACGATTATTCGTAACCAGAATAAAGTTGTGAATTTCGCACCAGATTAAAATAGCTGGATCTAATGTTCCCTTGGCTGGCGCATCAGGATCACCAATAATTCTGACGATTAATGATGGTTCTCTTCGGACGATTTGAGTACGATAGAGGGGCGGAATATGCTCATCAAGCAAATACTGGATACTCATAATAATTCAGGTATTTCTATCTGAGAGATTGCCAGTTTTTCTGACTTAATTTTTTGGAGTTTTAGACGAGCAGAAGAGGGGTTTTTCTGTTGGTGTTCTCGCTGTTGTCGAGAAAATTCTAACCAGTCAGAAATATAAGTCCTAATTTGCTCTTTGTTATGCAAATAATAAAGGATGGTAGCGTAAACCTGCTCCAGGTTAACGGTGTGAAACTGTTGCTCAATTTCTTCGGGGGTTTTACCGCGATAGATGTATTCGTACAGAATGCTCTCAATGCCGATACGGGTACCGCTGATGCGGATGTCGTCGGGAGCGAGGATGGTGAAGTAGTCTTGTAGGTTCATGGTTTTCAAGATAATAAATAACTAGAGAGAATCGATCGCTTTTTTCACTGGTTGATGAACGTTTGCTATGCGCTAGCGTATTTTGGTTTACAATTACCCGATCGCAAATTCAGTGTATTGCCGTAGATGGGGGGCTTGATAAGCTAAGACAATATTGTTTTTGTCCACTCCCCGTTCCACTAAAAGATTGGCAATTCCCACTTCGGTGCCATCATTTTCAATCCAGATTTTGTTCCCTTTGAGATCAATATGAATTAGGGAACCATATATTCGCTTCTGTTGGTTCCAGCCGGTGCAGACGAGTTGGTAGCGATCGTGATTACGATCGAAAATGACCTCCATTTCTATATCACCATAGGCGGGTTTGTGAGTGCTATATTCCGCTAAGATGTCCTGAATAATTTGCCGATAGTAGTCTAGGGTTTCCATTGGACAATGACCTCCTGGATGACATCAAAGATCATGGGTGATCTGCCAGCCTGCTTTTTGGAGGGCTGTTTTGACAATATCGTGGAATTGGTCTTTAGCCATTTTTGAGTGGTGATGGGGGTTAGAGAGCTTCGATCGCTTTTTCTAATTCTTCATGAACTTTTGTCATCAGACTAGCTTGTTCCAGATTCAAAAAACCTTCGGAAAAGTCCTCTTTTACAATAAAGTTTAGGAACTCTAGTAATTGCTGCTGCCAGTCTTCTAGAGATAAAACGCCCCAAAAACTCCATAAATCATCTTCAGACATTCCTTGAACTTGGTGAACAATAAAATTCCTTTTGTTAGAAACATTTATTCCTGTCTCACTAGTATCCCAAAATATTTTTAAATGTTTACACTGGTCTTTGTACTCCTTATATCGAAATGCTCTAAAAATTTTACAAACAGTTAGCATATCTAACTTTACCCGATCATCACTTTTAATTTCTTCTGGTAATTTCTTTTTTAATTCCTCTAACTGAAGCTTTATTTTTTTGAAATCGCTGACATCGCTACATCGTTTATTGGAAAAATAATGATTGGGATCATCTAAAATCAAAGGGCTTAAATAAGGGACACCCTTAATTCATTCAAAATATTGGCCAATTTTCTGTTTGCACCATTCAAAGAAAATATATTCAAATGCACGGAAAGAATGAAAAAAAGCCTCAACAATGTTACCTTGCTGCTTACGAATTAATGCAAGATAAGCTTCTTCATAGGCAATCCACCACCAGTTTTCTTCCTTTGTTCTCTCTGCAACTGCAGATACAAACTTTGGATGATGTTTTAGGATTCCTAGAAAACCATTATCTAGCGGTTCACTTTCATGGCTTTCAGACTTCGGAGAATCAAATTTAGCAATATTCCAGTTAAGTGCAGCATCTAATAGAGTTCTATCCTCACCCTTAAGATCTTTACCCACTAACTGATCAACCCCAGGATAGTCATAGTTTTTCAATAGTTCCTTTGCCTGCTCTCGCTTAATGCCCCGGAGGTAGCTAGAGCTTTCTACAAAGTCCGTGAGTTCAGAAGTATGTTCGTTACTAACCAGGAAGCGGACACGATCGCCAAATTTAGCCAAACTACAAAACTGTACTGCTGAAGAAATAGCTGGAGTACCCGCTTGATGACTGACGTAAACCTCTCCACTATCAGACTGAATAGAGTCGAATTCATGTTTAACTAAGTCAAGAACACTATTCCAATTGTCTAATCCTTCAGATTTTGATTTGGCTTTCAAAAT
>JBEAPM010000229.1:0-2549 GCA_041164445.1 Cyanobacteriota bacterium | reverse complement strand
TTTGTCAGACCTTGGCAGAGTCTGATGGTTTAGTAAAAAAACTCATTTGCCTTTGCGCCTGGCCCATTCCCACCTACTTTGCCGCGTTACAAAACTGGATTCAAGCGGGAGAAACGATCGTCCTCTTGCTGATCGCGGAACCCAGCTTAGACAGCTTTCAGACCTTAGTCAGTGAAACGGGCGGACAGGTGCGCTATCAAAAAACGACTCAGGACGGAGGCAAAGGGGTGAATCTGCTCGAATATTCCTGGAATCACACCACCCTCCATGCCCGCAGCGTAGATCCTCAAATTACCTATCTGCAAACCCTCTTTCCCCGCGATCGTTCTCTGGAGGTATTACAGGAGTTTTATCAGCACTTTGGTGACGAGGTGATGGTTCATGCGGAATGGATTCGCAGTCAAGGCCAACCGGCGATCGCGGGTTTACAGTTAGTGCGCTATAGCACCCCGGAACGACTGCAGGAAATTATGGACTATCACGATCGTCACGGGGCCATCATTTTCAATCCCCATACCTACTTTCTCGAAGAGGGTGGTCGGAAAACCGTTGATCCGGTGCAACTGGCCTTTAAAGAAAAAGCTGATCCCTATGGCTTGCTCAATCCGGGCAAAATGAAGGCATTCCGAACTCCTGCTGCAGCCAAGGGCTAAGCTTCAGCCCCAAGGTTCAGTCCTTCTAGACATTTAAGGCTCCCCGGTGGCGCAACCAATCCTTCTGGGCCTCCGTCAGACCTTGGGCATTGGTTAACACCGCTCCCGCCACTTGGGTGGATTCATCAAACTCCACATTGATCCATTGGGTATTTTCCAAATTTGTTTGTTCCAAATTGACCTTTTCTAGCTTGAGATCTTCAAAGGTTGCTGACTCTAACTCGGAACCATAAAAGGATGTTCCCACTAATTGAGCGGCGTTAAAATGGGCAGCATTTAAAGTGGCTTCTAGGAGTTGGGCACCCTTCAAAATGCTTTGATGGAACGTTGCACGGGATAAGTTTGCTGACACAAGTTGGGCTTGCGTCAGATTGGTGGTGGTGAAATCTGCGCCAACCATCAGGGCGTGCTGTAAATCGGCCTCCTGAAAACTGGCTCCCTGTAGATTCGTGTGATGCCAATGGGTCTGTTGGAGTTGGGTATCCTGAAAACAGGCTCCCTGAAAGTTGCCTTGATTAAATTTGGCGTGATTGAGATTGCTCTGTTGAAAGTTACTCTTGGGGGCCTGAACCTCTTGAAAATCCCCATAGGGAAAATCGGAAAAAGCCAGATTCGTTTCTGCTAAGGTTGCGCCAAAAAAGCGCACTTTTGAGCCCTTCACTTCCTGAAGGTTTGCCCCCTGTAAAATAGCCTGCATCAGTTGAGCATTAACTAAGCAGGCTTTCTGTAGATTTGCCTCCGATAGATTGGCCAGGATTAAGGTGGCTTCCGTAAAGTTCACCTGTTGGCAGGAAGCCCGTTTGAGGTTGGCGTGGCGAAGATAGGCATGAGTAAAATCGCCATAATCTAACACCATATCCTCTAAGGTAATGCTGCTGAGTTCCGCATTGTGGAGCGATCGTCCTAATTTTAGAAGGGCAATCACTTGATCCGGAGTGAGTTGGCTCATCGAGGTATCCTCTAGGCTTTAACTAAAATGGTCTCCCCATCAATTTTTACCGAAAACGTCTTCAGCGCCGTCGTAGCGGGGCCCGTTTTCACCGATCCATCGGCTTCAAAGACAGAGGCATGACAGGGACAGACTAAGGTTGTGGTCTCTTGATCCCAATCAACGGTACACCCTTGATGGGTACACAAACTATTGAGGGCAATGAGCGCGGTATTGTCCTGGGGATTGCGGATGACCATTAGGGAGCCCCCTGGAAACTTTTTATCTTCAATGACCCCCTCTTGATCGAGGGTGGCCAGGTCACCTACGGGGATAAATCCCTCTGCATCCGGTGTTTTCACCAGAGGAGTGGGCTCCGGCGTTGGATCTGCGGGGGGCTCAGGGGAAGTGCTGGTGGTTTGCTCGCTACAGGCGGTGAGGGTGGCGGGTAAGGAACTGGCTAAAACGCCCAACCCAACCCAACTCATAAATTCACGACGATCCATGCTGATGCTCCTTAAGGAATGGACTGAACAACGCGGGGCTTTATCGGGACATTATGGGCAGGAGTCTGACACTTCTAGAACCTCCTCTAACGCCCCCTTAACAAGACCCATAAGGGCTTGATCCGTGCGACGCATCAGATGACACGCCCTAGATCCCCTACACCTTCAGAGGGGCTTCCGGGACTCCCGGCTTGACCCCTTGAAGGATAGCCTCATCCCCCCGATCGCTTTCCGGCGAGGGTTGAACGTCGGTCAGGGAAGACGATCGCCAATGCCGCAGAGTGGCCAGCAGGACAAAGAGCAAGTCTAAACCAACAATGCCCGCAATAATCCATTCCGAGCTGCCGGTACTAAAGCCATAGCTATGTAGACCGGTTCCCAGGACAAAATTCACCCCATACCAGGCCATCAACACCCCATTGAAGGCCACAATACTAGCCACATTTAGCCCAAAGGGGCCAA
>JBEAPM010000228.1:0-11047 GCA_041164445.1 Cyanobacteriota bacterium | reverse complement strand
CTTTTCTAGCTGAAGTGATTCGCCAAAGACGCAAGGGGTTACCGGCCCCCTCTCTCACCTTGCCTCTCCAAGTAGCGTAAATTCTTACCTCAATAGGGGGGGGAGAATGAACGGTTACGATTTGGGTATTGATTTAAGTCGTACTGGTGATCTCGTTCCAGGGGCACCTGGTACTTATCAGGCCATCATTACAAGTGATCCAAATTCAGAGGTAGTTGAGAAATTCCTATTCATTCCGAGCGGATTTGAAAATGTCATTGGAGATGATTTTCAAGTTACGCTAGTGGGGGCTGTGGATGTTAACGGCAATGCGATCGATATAACGAATGCAGTAGTGATCCAGCAGCCCGATGGAACTTGGCTGATTGAGGGCATCACGATCGCTCCGGGGACTCAAGTTAGCCTGAATATTACGGGTACCGTACAACCCTTAATTGCGGATGTGGATTTTCAGGTGAATGTGGAGGTAAGATCGCCTCTGTTGGTCGATGGGGTTACACCGGCTTTTGTAGATAGCAACCCAGCCAATAACTTTGATCTTCAACCAGAGCAACTGAGCGTAGATCTGGGCATTGACATTGAACCGGTAGGCGCGATCGTTCCGGGTACCACGGGCAGCTTTACGGTAGAAATTGAGCACAATGGCCGGGGCGCAGTGAATGAATTTATTATTCGTCCCAGTGGTTTTGACGATATTTTTGTTGATGGGAACTATACCGTGACCGTCACTGGAGCTGGGGGAACGATTCTTGACTTAACCCCTGATCAGGTGCAACTTACCCGACGGGATGATGGTACCTGGTACATTCAGATTCTGGGAGATGACTTCTTCCTTACCGGACAAACGATCGAGCTAACCATTAGTGGTGTCGTGACCGATCAAGTTGCGAGTGGTCAGTTTGGGGCTACGGTTCAAATTGAATCGCCTATCCAGGATAGTGGTTTACCTTTGTTTGTAGACACCAATCCTGATAATGATGTGGACTCTACCCTAGAAGTGCTGCAAACGGATTTAGCCCTCGATATTTTGCCGCCTGGAGATTTTGCCATTGGTAGCGTGGGAACCTACAACATCAATATTGCCAATAATGGCCCCGGTAGTGTTGGGCGCTTTTTGGTGGATCTGAGCGGCTTTGACAATGTTCTGGGGGATAATCTCCAACTCACCCTCACTGGATTAGTCGATAGCACGGGCACAGCCTTAAGCATTGCAGGGGCCACCATAACGCAACAAGCCGATGGGACTTGGTTGATTGACGGCATTAACCTGCGTCCCACCTATACAGTACAACTGCTGGTTACCGGTGTTGTTGAAGCTTTAGTAGCGGATGTAGACTTCCAGGTACAGGCAGAAGTCAGTTCTCCTCGCCAAGCCAGTGGTACCCCCGACTTTATAGATACCGTTCCCACGAATAACGTGGACTTAGAACCAGAACAGCTCAGTGTAGACTTAGCGATCGACCTCACCCCCATTGGTGACTTAATCCCTGGACAACTAGGTCAATATAGTATTGAAATCAGCAATAATGGGCCGGGAGCCGTCAATGAGTTCATCCTCTTACTGACAGATTTTCAAAACATTTTTACAGATTTTGTTCTCGTTCCCGGTGTCTATACCGTCTCTCCGGAAGGTCAACTATTGGCACCGGATGGCGCGGTAGTGGGTCTGCCCATTCGGGTCATCGGTCTGACGGAACGGGATGGTCAAACCCCCACAGACTTGACCCAAGTGGTGATTACCATTACCGGGACGGGAGTGACCCCCGATGGTAACATTTCCGTGAGTGGCTTTACGTTCCTGCCCGGGCAAAAAATCACTTTGATTGCAGAGGGAACGGTGAGTAGTGTGGGGGCAGCCGGTCAAGAAGTGAAGGTAGAAGTCGATTCCCCCTTAAGCCCTGCAGGGCAGCCCGTCTTTGTGGATACCGATGATACAAACGATCGTGACCAGGATCAATTGGTGGATCCCTTGGGGCGGTTAGTGGATTGTGATGGCTCTCCCTTCGATGCCACTGGATTTACTGCTGCCTTGTTCGACACGAATGATGGCGGTGCTTCAGTAACCGGCTTAACGCCATTACCTACGCCCTCAGCCGAGGAAATTGATAGTCTAAACTTAGTGATTAATGCTAACCCAGAAAACAATAATCCCTTTACCTTCTCGGCGGATGGGCAGTATAACTTCCTCTTTACCCAAGAACAGGCAAGGGTAGGCCGGCAATATGTTTTGGTGATTACGCCTACCAGTGCCTTACAGGATACCTATAGTCAGCGTCGGATGCTGATGACGATTACCGGTGCTACAGCCATTACCAACAACCTCGTCACAGACTTTGCTTATACCGTTCAGTCCTTAGACGAACTACCGATCAATTTGGATACTACGGATGTAACCGCAAGTGTGCCTGGTTCTGGAGGAGATACGGGGGTTCAAATTTCCAGGGCAGCCCAAACCTTCCTGAATGTACTAAGTGTCGATCAAGATGATGAAAGTACCCTGGTTTGTCAGGCCACGAGTCTTCGCATTCGCAAGGTGGCGGATCGGGCCACGGCCGCACCGGGGGATTTTGTGATTTACCGTATTACGGTAGAAAACCTGAGTACGAGTGATATTCAAGGACTGGTGGTTAGCGATCGTCTTCCCCTCGGTTTCATTCTCGAAGAGGATTCCGTTCAAGCCCAAATTGGTAGCGATCGGGTAACCGTAAACACCCGTGTTTCCGGTGGACTAGTTGAGTTTCAAATCGTTAACACCCTCACTAGTGAAGGAAGCGCAACGGCACAGTTAGACTTGATCTACGCCACAGAGGTCACACCAGATGCGTTGCGGGGTCGGGGTCGGAACTTTGCCCTCGTCAATGGCGATCGGGCCGATAATAATCTAGATGTCAATGCGGGGCCAGCGATCGCTACGGTAGAACTCCGCAATGGTCTGGTTTCTGACTATGCCACCCTCATTGGTCGGGTCTTTGTGGATAAAAACTTTGATGGTGAACAACAGGAAGGGGAACCCGGTGTCCCTAATGCAGTGATCTTCCTGCAAAATGGGAACCGTATTGAAACCGATAAAGATGGTCTCTTTTCTGTGGCGAATATCCTACCGGGGTGGTACGTTGGTACCCTGGATCTCAGTAGTGTACCGGGCTATACGATCGCTCCTAATGCCTTTGTTCTAGAACGTGAGAGCCAATCCCGCATGGTCAGACTAGAACCCGGAGGCATGGCCCGCATGAACTTTGCCATTACTCCTGCCCAAGAAGACTCTCTTCAAGAGGAGGTGCAGCCATGAAGTTTGCGACCTTAGGGTTTACGGTGTTGCATCCTCTGTGTTGGCGGAGCGGTTTAGGACTGTTGACCCTTCTCATCCTCTCCAGTCATCCCCTCTTGGCTCAGGAAATCCAACCCGAATTGGGTTCAGAGGATACGGAAGATCCTCCTGTCGCTCACCTTGAGCCTGCCCCCTCCGCTGACGAGATGACACCGGAGTCTGGGATTGAAACGGCAACGGAACCGATCGCAGAGCCTGAGGTAACGACAGAGCCTGAGCTGGTTGAAAGTGTTGAGGAAGCAGAACCCCCTGAAATTGCCGATCGGCTAGAAGAGTCCACAGCAGAGATTGAAGAGTCTATAGAGGAGCCCTCTGCCCCCGATTCCTCAGAGTCCGCCGGAGAAGTTTCTGAAGAATTTAAGGAATCGGATCTGAATCTGGATCCCAGTGCCGATGTAACCGAGTTCACTGATCAACAGGCCGTCCTCAAAATTCTTTCCCCCACCCTAGAGGAACCCTTGGCCCGTCCAGCCGCTACGGTGGTGATCCAAGCGCCCCTAGACAGTATTGTCACCCTGCAGTCCAATGGTGTACCGGTGGATCCTAACCAAATTGGTCAGGTTACCACCGACGGATCGACCGGGGTCATGCGTCAAATCTGGTATGGGGTTGTACTCCAGGAAGGCGAAAACCTCCTCACCGTCACCGCCACACTCCCCGATGGCACCGTGCAAACCACTGAGCAAAAGGTGATGCTCCGGGGGGCGGTGGAAAGCCTACATGTGGAAACCCTAGAAGCCCAAGTTCCCGCCGATGGCCGATCGACCGTAACAGTACGAGGGTACTTTCTAGACACAAACGGAAACCTTTCCAATCGTGGCGGACGGGTTACCCTCACAACTTCAGCGGGGACCTTTGTCGGAGCCGATCTGGCTCCCGATGTTGAAGGCTTCCAGGTGGATGCCAACCAGGGCGAGTTCCGCATTGAACTGCAAAGCGGGGTGGAAACCGGTCTGGTGCAAATCCGGGCTGAGATGTTGGGGCTGAAGGCGGAAACCCAGGTTCAGTTTGGGACTCCCCAACTCCCCAACGGCATTGTGGCGGGGGTCATTGACCTGCGCATTGGCCCTGGGGGCACTGACTACTTCTCTCGCTTCGGGGATTTTCTGCCCCTAGAGGAAAAAGGAACGGAGGTGGATGTAGATGCTGCCATTTTTCTGCGGGGGTCTTTTGGGGATTGGCTACTGACCGGGGCGTTTAATAGCGATCGGGATCTCAATGATAGCTGTACCAGTTGTACGGGTCGCCTGCGCCGTGCCGATCAACCTTCAGAAAAGCCCTATCCCACCTATGGAGATGAGTCTAAGGTCACCCACCTCACTCCCTCCGAAGATCAACTTTACCTGCGCCTAGAGCGCACCCCCAACATCCCCTTTGCGGATCCGGACTATGTGATGTGGGGCAGTTACAGCACAGGGCAGGAGTTTGCCACGGCTTCCCAGGAATTCACCGCCTTTAGTCGCCAACTACAGGGGGCCAAGCTCAACTATAACCTTGGTAATTTGCAGATTTCTGGTCTCTACGGTCAAGGGGGCGAAACCTTCCAGCGGGATACGATTCTGCCGGATGGAACCCGGGGGTTTTACTTCCTCAGTCAGCGCTTAGTGGTGCCCGGTAGTGAAGAGGTTTACGAAGAATTAGAAGTTCTGGAGCGTCCGGGGACAGTGGTTTACCGGGAACGCCTCAACCGGGTCACGGACTACGAGATTGACTACGATCGCGGTACAGTCTTTTTTAATGAACCCCAACTACGGACTGAAATTGGCGAACAGGGAGATATTCTGGTTCGTCGTCTAATCATTGCTTACCAGCACGAGAGTTCCGGCAGTGATGCCAGTGTCTTCGGGGGGCGCATCCAGTACCACTTCGATCGCCAACCCGGTCGAGAAACCGCCATCGGAGCCACTTATCTAGAAGAAGATAAAGGCGATCGGGATTTCTCTCTTTATGGTGCGGATGTCATCTACTCCTTTGGTAAAGAGAACCAACTGGTGGCTGAGTATGCCCACTCCGAAAACGACAGTAGTTTAACGGGGAATGTCAGCGGCGATGCCTACCGCTTTGAACTGACGGGAATGCTGCTGGATACAGTGCGGGGGCGGGCTTACTACCGCCATGCGGATACTGGCTTTGCCAACCAAAGCACCATTAGCTTTATACCGGGGCAGACTCGCTATGGCGTAGAACTAGATTCTACCGTTGGTCAAAATACCACCCTACGCTTCCGCTACGACCACGAAGACAATGAAGGACTCTCCTATCGTCCCTATTTAAAACTGGGAGACTTGTTGGATCTCACGGAGCAACCCCAGGACGGTACGCCGGTAGACAATAGCCTCACCACCATTTCCGCTGGGGTACAGCAGCGCTTTGGCAAAATCAATTTAACGTCAGACTGGATCTACCGCGATCGTACCGATCGCCTCAACCCCGATCGCAGTTCCAGTTCCAGCCAGATTCGGACTGTGGTTACAGCCCCAGTGAACGACAAACTCCGGCTACGCTTACTCAACCAAACCACCGTCAGTGCCAGCACCGACAGCCTCTACTCCGATCGGACTCAATTGGGCATTGACTGGCGCTTACTCCCAGGCTTAACCCTCCAGGTGAATCAGGACTGGTTTACCCGTGGAACGTTAGCAGGTCAAACCCGCACCAGTGTGAACCTAGGGGGCGACTACAAACTCAGCATTGCTAAAAACACTTCCATCAGTGCCCGGTATGGCCTGGAGCGCTATGGAAATGGTGGATGGGGAGATAACCTCACGGTGGGACTGAACCACGATTGGCAAATTGCCCCCGGACTGGCTTTAGATGTGGCCTACGAGCGCATTTTTACGGACTTATTCCTAGGGGGACTATTTGGCAGTGGTCAAGGGGCCTCCCGCTCGACCCGTGTTCAGTCTGGTAATAGCCTTAGTGTGGGGGTCAACTACACCGATAACCCTAACTGGAAGGCCAGCGGACGCTTTGAGTACCGGGATACCGCAGGCTATGACACCATTAATGTCAGTGCTGACCTTTCCGGTAAAGTCACCTCTTCCTTGACCACGTTGATTAATTTCGATCGAGCCTTTGCCTCCGGGCGAGGCAGTCAGGACTACGGTGCGACCACGACCCTACGGGTGGGGATGGCCTATCGTAACCCCAAACACGATCGCCTCAATGCTTTATTGCGGTACGAATATCGTCAGAATCCCTCTATTATTCCCGAAACACTCCTCATTGGTCGGGGAACCGGTTCTTCTGAGCACTTACTGGCAACGGAAGTGATCTATGCCCCCAATTGGCGTTGGGAATTCTACGGCAAAGCAGGAGTACGCCTCTCCTCCTCCTACATTGCCGATGATTTCACTGGCCGCAGTACCTTGGCCCTCGCCCAACTTCGCGCCCGTTACCAAATCAACCGTCGCTTTGATGTAGTCGGGGAAGCCCGCTGGATTGGTCAACCCACTGCAAACTACAATGAACTGGGGTTCCTGGCGGAAGTGGGATATCACCTCACCCCCAATATTCGTTTAGCCGCTGGCTATAGCTCCGGCAGTATTAATAACGATCGAGACTTTAGTGGTAGCCGTTCCGATGGGGGTGTCTACGGTGGCGTGACAGTGAAACTCGATCGTCTCTTTGAAGGATTTGGTCTCCAACGGCCGTTGCCTGCACCGGAACAACCCAAGCGCATTATCCGGGCAGAAGCCGAGGATGGAATCCTGCAGGCCGCCTTACAAAGCCAAGATATTCAACTTAACCTCTCCCAAAACCTCCGCTTTGGTGGGGATGGCACCGCCCTGACCCCCGACAGTATGGTGGTACTGGATAGTTTAGCCACCCTACTCACAGAATATCCCGACATGCGGGTGGATCTGCAAACGCACCTCGGGCCCTTGGCAACCCTCCAGCGAGATAGCATCGAAATGCGTCAACTCCAAATTGCCCGCATCTACCTGATGCAGCAAGGGGTGAGCGGGAATCAGTTGATAGCCCGTTCCCTGGGGAACGAAGCGATCGCGGATCGGCCCATTGCCTTAACCCTGAGGGGGAGTCAAGAAAGCTTTAGCGAATTATCTGCCCGCTTAGCGGATCCCACCCAGACCCTACTGGATAAAGTCTTACCCATTCTCGAAACCACGGCAAGCGCCAGTGGACCGCTGGAAGAACCGGTAGCCAGTACGCTTGAGGTCAGTCCCACCACCACAGAGATTATTCCCGCCGCCGCCTTACCCGCTCCGGTTATCTCTACGGAACCGTTGGCCGAGCCCCTGGCCAGTGGTGTTGAGGAGAATAACGATACAGCCCTGGGTCTAGGGACTCCAGACTTAGAAGCGCGGTTGCTTACCGATGACTTGACCACCCAGCCCTTTGCCACCTTGGAACCCGTGCCCACGGCACCTCAGGCCTTCCTCCCCACTTTGCTCCAGGATTCTTTAATTAATCCCCTCGATCGTCTTCCCAATCGTTTCATTCCCACCACCCTTTCCCTCACCATTCTGGATGTACCACCAGAACAACTCGTTACCGAGGCTCCCACCCTCGATCGGATCCTCGAACTGGCGATCGCTCCCACCCCCAGCGCACCGCAGCAACTTAGCCTACTCTTAGAAAACTTACTGGATCCCACCCTTGAAGCCCGCCGTCCTGTGACCAACGAACCCCTCGCCACCGCTGAACCCGTAGACGACATCCTCGACCAGCCTTTGGCCACCAGCGAACCCGTACCCACCTCACCCCAAGCCCTCTTAACCACTGGTGAAGAATTACCAACGCTACCGGATCGGCTCATCCCCACCCAACTTTCGCTGCTCCTCTTCGATGTTCAAGCGGAGCAATTGGTTACCGAGGCCCCCCGTTTCGATCGTGTCCTCGAACTGGCGATCGTTCCCACCCCCAGCGCACCGCAGCAACTGAGCCTGCTCCTAGAAAACTTGCTGGATCCTAGCCTCGAAGCCCGCCGTCCCGTGACCAACGAACCTCTAGCCACGGCTGAACCGGTAGCCGACATCCTCGACCAGCCTTTGGCCACCAGCGAACCGGTGCCCACCTCACCCCAGGCCCTCTTACTCACGGGTGAAGAAGTTCCCACCCTATCCGATCGCTTCGTCCCCACTCAACTTTCCCTACTGCTCTTCGAGTTAGGGTCTGAACAACTCCTCACGGACGTACCCCGTTTCGATGAAGCCCTTCGCCTCTCCTTAGCGCCTAATGTGCCAGGTTCTAATGCACCATTAGCGAATGCGACAAACCTCAATTGGTTGCTAAGCTTACTCCCCAGCGAACAGTTAGTGCCCTTGGCCCTCCTTCCTGTAGGGCAACCCTTGGCCCGCTTACCCCGCGATCCTCAGACCGAAACCTTACAAGCCCGTGCAGTGTCTGAGCGTAACCGAAACGATCGTCGCTTGAATGCTGCCCTCCGCTTCCTCCTCAGCCAAGATCAGACCGCTCTGGAAACCCTACTCCAAGCCAGCAGATTTGAAGAACCCCAACCCGAAGTTCAAGGTCAGATTATTGACTTCGATCGATTGTAGACCGCTGCTTAATAGGGTGTTTTCCCATTGCCCTATGCCGCTTTTGCTGGGGATCTTTTTCGGCGGATCGGGATGGCTGTTCTACGCTGTTAGCAAATCGGTAAATGTGACTTCAGAACAGTAAAATGTGGGGCGATCGCCCATAGGCTCTCCTCCAAACCGCTATACAAACGGGTGAATGAAGATGGCTCAAACCGTTAAGCGGGACCAAAGCCCAGCCTAACCCGCTTATTATGGTTTAGGATCGATCGCTTTCAGTACGATCGCCCTCCCCGAAAGATGCCTCCTATGTCCATCGCCACCGTGTTCAAAGCCCTTTCAGAGCCCATCCGGGTAGAGGTTCTTGAACTCCTCAAAGAACAAGAAATGTGTGTGTGTGACCTCTGCGATCGTTTAAACGTCACCCAGTCCAAACTGTCCTTCCATCTCAAAACCTTAAAAAACGCAGGTCTAGTCCGATCGCGCCAGGAAGGCCGCTGGATTTACTATCGCTTGCACCTAGCGGGACTCGTAGAGCTAGAGGAGTATCTAGCTGAGTTCCGATGCTATAGCCCTAGACTGCCTACACGCACTTGCCCTCCTCCAGAGTTATAACTAAGGGCCATAACAATTTTTATTGATTTCATACTAGAGACACTTTATGGGAACATAGGCTTTTTGAATAGCTGATTGAGCGATCGTTTCTTCCTGTCTCCAAATACTTGACAAATCAATTAATATTGAAATGATAATATGATGAGACTTGCAAAGGAGTGCTGAATATCAGTGCTCCAGTCAGGCGAGACTGATACGTTCGGGGAGTTTTCCTGAAACGGATCAGCTTGTAAACCGTTCAACTGCAATTGAGGGATCGATTCATGAGGGGATTGGAGAGAAACCATGTCATCAAACCTAAACCGTAACGCGAAAGCCGTTGCAGCCGGGGGACAATTGAGCTTTTTTGAGCGTTACCTGACCGTGTGGGTAGCACTCTGTATCGTGGCCGGAATTATTTTGGGACGATCGTTCCCTGGTGTTGCAGTCGCACTGGATTCCATGAGTCTTTATCAAGTCTCCATTCCGATCGCCATCTGCCTCTTCTTCATGATGTACCCCATCATGGTAAAAATCGACTTTTCCCAGGCGAAACGAGCGGCACAAACCCCTAAACCCGTCTTACTCACCCTTGTGGTGAACTGGCTGATTAAACCCTTTACCATGGTGGCCATTGCCCAGTTTTTTCTAGGGAGTCTGTTTCGCCCTTTGTTGATGGAGACAGAACTGATTCGCGGTGCGCAAGTTGCCCTAGCGGACTCCTACATTGCGGGCTGCATTTTACTGGGCATAGCCCCCTGTACCGCCATGGTCTTGATGTGGGGGTACTTATCCTTCAGTAACCAAGGTCATACCCTCGTGATGGTTGCCATTAACTCCCTAGCCATGCTCTTTCTCTATGCCCCCCTAGGGCGTTGGTTGCTGGCTGCCAATAACTTAACCGTTCCCTGGGAAACGATCGCCCTCTCCGTACTCATCTACGTTGGCTTGCCCCTGCTGGCGGGAGCCGTTTCCCGCACCTGGATTTTGCGCCACAAGGGACAGGCTTGGTTCAACGAAGTTTTCCTCAAATACCTCAGTCCCATTTCCGTCGCCGCATTGCTCATTACCCTAGTCCTCCTCTTTGCCTTTAAGGGCGATCTGATTGTGCGGAACCCCTTTCATATCCTCCTGATTGCCGTGCCACTCTTTATTCAAACCAACTTTATTTTCCTGATCACCTATGGGGCAGCCCAAAAACTAGATCTCTTTTACGAAGACGCTGCACCCGCCGCCTTAATCGGGGCCAGTAACCACTTTGAAGTAGCGATCGCTACCGCCGTCACTCTGTTTGGACTGAACTCCGGCGCAGCCCTGGCCACGGTTGTCGGCGTATTGATCGAAGTCCCCGTCATGTTGATGCTGGTAGAAATCTGTAAAAAAACCGCCTTTTGGTTCCCGCGAGAACCGGAAAAAGCAACCCTGCCTGATCCCCGCTGTTTAGGGAATAGTTATGAATTATGAATTATGAATTAGCACTTAAGTTGTACATGCCGTTACGTTCCTAACCCCTACTCCCTAACTCAAAACTCATCACTCAAAACTCCTCCCTAACCCCTACTCCCTTCTATGAAACGAGTCATGTTCGTCTGCAAGAAAAACTCAGCCCGCTCCCAAATGGCCG
>JBEAPM010000227.1:0-3819 GCA_041164445.1 Cyanobacteriota bacterium | reverse complement strand
TCTCGATCGGCTAGGGCATAAATGGTATCAAAGGCCATCGTCCAGGTTAGCACTGCGCCCCACAGCAACCAGGTAATAGGTTCTAGGGTACCGGTCACCGCTGCCCAGCTAATCAGCACGGCAAATCCCCAGGCGAGGGAAAGGACTAATTGGGGAATGGGAAAAACTCGTTTAGCCCCAGGGTAGAGGGCAATAAAGGGCAGGGCTACAACGGCTAAAATAAAACTTAAGCGGTTTAAGTAGAGCACTAACCCTGCCGCACAGAGGAGCGCAATCAGGAGGACAATAATGCCCACCTGGACTGAGAGCGATCGCTCTGCGAGGGGACGGGTACGGGTTCGTTCCACTTGATTATCAATATTGCGATCCCAGAGATCGTTAATAATGCATCCCGCTGCACTGGTGGTAAAACTGCCGCAGATAATGATCAACACTAGGATGGGATTCGGTTGCCCCTGGGCTGCTAAAAAAACAGACCATAAAGCAGGAATCATTAAAATGAAACGACCAGCCGGTTTATCCCACCGTAACAGTCGCACTATCGTTTTCCACTTCGGTTCCATTCGGTTGAGGTCAGCAACAATAAGCAAAAGAAGAGAAGGGCGGATCAACCTTGATGCCGCCCTTCACTATACCAGCACACAAAAAATGTGTCGTATTCGCTTTCAGAAGCTTAGCTGCCCTGAACTAAATTTTCGCCCCCTGAGATCACTTCTGCCTTGAGAATGACATCACCTTTTTGCAATTTATAGAGGATAGGAGATCCTTCTACGACATAACCAAAGGCAGCATAGCGACCATCTAAGAGGTTAAAGCCTGCCGGGGCTAACTCGGGTTCAAAGAGGTAGAAGAAAAACTGGGAGGAAGCTCCATCTTCATTATCACTGGGCCGAGCCATACCCAGGGTGCCAAAGGCGGCAAAGGGTAAGACGGGGTTTTCTTGATATAAGCCTAGTTCTTCGAGGGTGAAGCCATAAATGGGTTCGTCGTCTCCCTCGACTAAGACTTCTAAGGGGATGGTGCGTTCTTTGCCTGTGGCCGGATCAATAAAGCCTGTGGCGGGGCCCGGGGGATCGCCTAATTGGAGGACATAAAATTCTTCTGCACGGGTAATGGGGAGACCGTCATAAAACCCTTTTTGGACAAGATCAACAAAGTTTCCGGCAGTTAAAGGTGCGGAGTAACCGTCTAAGATCGCGGTGATCTCGCCTAACTCGGTAGTAAATTGAACGGTCGCACGGCCCAGCAAACGGGGCAGGTGATCGTATTCGGCGGGGATCTCGAACGGGAATCCATCCACCATGAGGGCTTCGATCGTGCCGATTTCCGTTAAGGTTTTGCGGCGTTCAGTCAGGGTTTGCTCTTTGTTCTCCGCCTTAACGGCGGCTTCCAAGGATTGCAGTTGCTCTTTTAAGGCTTCTAACCGATCGCTGACGCTGGATTTATTTTGGGCTGGGGTGTCATCGATAATGCGACCGGCCCGCAGTTGTAAAATGCGATAGGCTTGATCAATATTTTTACGAATGGGGCTCCAACGTTTGCCTCTCAAGCTCTCCGAAATTGCTTCTATTTCGGATTGTACGTCCCGAAGATCAGGGCTTTGAATGGGCAGGGCATAACGCAACAGTGCCCGTCCATCGGTAATGGCATTGCCAGGGGCTAAGCCTGCCAGAGCCGGTTGAAGGGGTAAACTTGCTGAGGAGAAGAGTAACAATAGGCTCAGCAGTAAGGGCTGAAGGTATTTTTTTAAGATCCGGATAGGAGTCAGCATACTCGGTTTCTGTATAAACATCTGAAACACAGGATAAGCACCGTACTCATCTTGCCACAGGACGGAACAAGATCAGTAGACTGGCTATCCTATCCCTAAACCTCTTCTCTAAACCTATGAACTGCTCTCGTTTTTCTCGTCAGTGTTTAGCCGCGTTGCAATTGGGAGTTTCGCTGCTCCCTTGGGTCTGGTGGTCTCCTGCCTGGGGGGCGGTGATCCGTGCTCCGGAGGTGAGTGCCCAATTGACGGAAAACATTTTGAATATGGAGCGGGAGCAGGAAGATGCTTATGAAACCTATTTTGGTCGAGATCTCGCGGAGGTGTCTCAAACCCCAGCGGAGATTGCGGTGACCTTGGCTCAGTTAGAACAGGAAACGGGGCAACGGGCAGCGGTGCTATGGGTCAAGCCTCAGGAAGATTTTCTACACTTGGTGTTGATTACCCCCGGTGAGGAGCCGATCGTGCGGGACTTGCCCGAGGTCTCCCCCTCGACCCTAAGGGCTGGGGCACAGATCTTTCATCGAGAGTTAAGGGATCCTTTTTCTCGGCGTTATTTGCAAATTGGGCAACGCCTGCATCAATGGCTGATTGAACCCTTTGAGGCGGAATTTTTGCAACCTCGGGAAATTGACAGTCTGTTGGTGTGTTTGTGGTCGGGAGTACGGGGGTTACCTTTAGCTGCACTGCATGATGGTGAGCAGTTTTTAATCGAGAAATACAATGTCACGACTATTCCGGCCTTTAATTTGGTGGATCATGACTATACGCCTCTGGAACGTCCCAAGGTTTTGGCCATGGGGGCTTCAGAATTTTCCCAGCAATCGCCCTTACCCGCTGTACCCCTGGAATTAGGCAATATCTTAGACATCTTCCAAGGAAAACGATCGTTTCTCAATGAAGAGTTTACGGTCACCGCCCTAGAAGATCAGCTTCAGCAAGCGGTTCGTGCCTATCAGCCCTTTAATATCGTTCATTTGGCTACCCATGCCAGTTTCAACCCCGGTGCGCCGGATCAGTCCTATATCCAGTTTTGGGATCGTCGCTTACGGTTGGATGAAATTTCTGAAATTCCCTGGAATCAGCCGCCCCTGGAATTGCTGGTGCTGAGTGCCTGTGAAACGGCGGTAGGCAATGGGGATGCGGAACTCGGGTTTGCTGGATTAGCGCTGAATGCGGGGGTTAAGTCGGCTCTGGCGAGTTTGTGGTCGGTCAGTGATGCGGGTACATTGGTGTTGATGAGTGAGTTTTACCAACAGCTTAACCAAAGTACTACGAAGGCAGAAGCCCTGCGCCAGGCCCAACTCAAGTTATTACGCAAAGAGGTGCAAATCCAAAGCGATCGTTTGGTGCTGTCCCGAGGAACCATTCCGGTACCGGACAATCTCCAGGTAGACGGACAAACAGAGTTTTCCCACCCCTTCTTCTGGGCAGGCTTTACCCTGATTAGTAGCCCTTGGTAAAGAGCGTAACCTGCGCCGCACCTGCTGGGCACCTCTCTGCAAAATTTAGCCCTAAAATCCAGATCCTGAGGTGCCTTATGCCATTCTTAACCAGCCAAACACCTGCTCCGCCGTTAGGGTTAGCTCCACACCGGACAACACCGGTAGTCTCTGCTCTCCCTGGCACAAAATAGGGTGTTGCTGAGGCTGAAACGTCAAAATGCTGAGGTCGTCGGGATCGATTAACCAGCCCAAGACACTTCCCTGTTCCAGGCAATGGAGAATGTTGCCGATCACTTTATTGGAACTTTGCTCTGGTGAAAGAATCTCGATCGTCCAATCGGGAGGCTGCTCAAAGTTGTCGGGAACGTCTCCTGAGGAGGTGAAGGGAATGTGGCTCCATTGAAAAACCGCAACATCAGGGACGATCGATCGGTCTCCGAAACTACACCTTAATTCTGGAAAGGCGTAGGCAATTTTTGCTGCTTCTGCCACTGAATTAATGGCAGTGCAGAGCTGAGCTTGTAGGCGGCTATGTCGTCCCTTGGGCATTGGTTTTGGGAGGATTTCTCCGTTGATATATTCGCAAGCCGGCTTCGTTTCCGGTTG
>JBEAPM010000226.1:0-16127 GCA_041164445.1 Cyanobacteriota bacterium | reverse complement strand
TTAGCGAAAAAGTATCGGTAATGAGTGGACAGACTGCCATTTTGTATCGGGGCGGAGGCGTAATTGTGGGTTTGCCGGGCAGGGTAAACCATGTCTCCAAGCCACTGAGTACCTGAATTTGTGGGGGGCTGGTTGTGAGTTGATCGGCAATCTCAAACCAGTACTGACGCTCGGCTGAGGCTTCCCACTGACGTAGATGACTCAGGCGATCAAATTTCAAGATGATTCGATATTCAGGATCTTCGGCACTGACAGGACGAAAGATATTGCTCCCCAGGTAGCCCTGAAACTGACTGCAAGCACCAATAACGCCCACCAAAAATGCTTCAAAGGCTTCCGTACATTCTGGTTTCACATGCCGGGCGATCGTCACGGTGACGGATGGATCGGGAGTGGACGTTTCTGTTGCGATTGAATGCATGGCGATTTTTGGGGAGCAAAAGAGGCTGTACATTATTTAAACGGAAAGAGGCGCTTTTGTTCTGGGGAAAAAGCTTCGGCCTCCGCGAGGTTGGGAAAATCTCGAATCACCGTTGAGCAGCGCTTAATAAACGATTGCACCCAATCCCTTAACCATTCCTGTTGTTGCGTACTCACCGGCTGTTGAATCAGTTGGGTATTTTCGGCTAAACACGTCACATTGCCAGAGCGATCGATTTGGAACCCTTCTAACCACTTCACCTGAGGGCGACTCGATTTCCAGTAATTGACAATAACCGCTGTCCCTAAATATTTTTTCGCGAAGGAACTGAGTTGGTTAATGCCCAGGAAATATTCTTTGAGAATGCCAACTTCGGGAGTCTGTCCCCGGTTCGATTGCGCTGAGGAACGACCACTTTGCTGCCCCGTAGAGGTACGGCCACTCGCGATCGAGCTGGAGATTGTACTTCCAGTACGAAGCCCTCCGGTCATGAGACCGAGGTTCCGAGTTCCCTGGGTGGACGTTCCTTGGGTTGCAGTTCCCCCACTGGCACGGGCACGATTTGAGGAGGTTTGTGCCCCGGCCAAGTAGCGCAACGTCGAAATAGCACTCCCGACATTATCTTCCAGGGTTTGCTTAAAGGTCTTAAAGACTTCCCGATACTCCGCAACGGATAAGGCGTTGTCTACTACCACTAAGAGGACTAAGCCCTCGGTTAATTTGTAAACGTAGGCCCGAACCCCCGAAAACTGGAACTCAAAGGTTTTAAAGGAAGAAGGCGTAGTCTCCAAAACTTGACAAAGTCCCTGGGCTAAGGCTTCTCTTTGCTGCAAATTTAGGCGTTCGCTCACCCCATAGAAACAGGGACGAGACCGTCCATCCATTAATGCCAGCCCTACAATGCTGGGTAACCCCAGAAATTCTTGAACAACCTCCCGCTTCATAATCTTGTTAGAGCCTATACACCTTAATGAATGCTGGACGAGAACACTGCTCAGAAGGTAAGTCTTCCTCATCCTGTAAACGATCGCTACAGGCTTCTCAACAGATAGAGGATACACCATCGATCCCGGACGGGGCACCCCCCATGTACGGCGCAAAGCCTACTCCAATCGTAGTACCTCAGGCAATAGAAAGTAGCTATTGCTACCTGGATGCCACCTTATAGAAGAGATTCTAGCGACTTCACCTACCATCAGGTCAATCTCGACCCAAAATATGACCCCACATATAGTGCAGGATAGTGCCGGTTTGATCGCGCAGGTTTGCAAAGGTTAACTCCTTCTTACAGCAAATATAACGGTTTTCAGGTTTATGAAACATATATCTTGCCGATGGGCAGGGGGGTTACAGATCCGAACGGTAATTCTACGGGGTGATCAAGTGCTGGATTGAGCCCCTCTTGCGCCAACCGGTCAAAATCAAGATTCCGTTGGATGCAACTCATCAGTTTACTCATCGGGTCAAATCAGTTTAAAAGACAGACCCACTATGGGCTTCAGACGCTAGAGAAAGGGCAAAACCCTCTGGGCTAACGGCTGATAATCTTGGGGCTGCTGATCCCAAAGACCTCTCAGGGTTCACGTTATGGTTCACGAAAATGAACATTTTGCTAAAAATTAGGAGTATCCTGAAGGTTCCCGCTTGACTTGAACCCATTTCAAAGATTTTCAATGGGTTCAATAGGGCTAGTCCTAGGGTATTATCTATCCTAATACCTTAGTGGCTGATGGTTAAGCGCTTTTGTTCTGTTTCTCTGTTCTCCCCCTCCACAACGATGGCTTATGTCGGATCTTCCTTTTACCTTAGATCAACTGCGAATTCTTAAAGCGATCGCTACAGAAGGTAGTTTTAAGCGAGCAGCAGACAGTTTGTATGTGTCTCAGCCTGCGGTGAGCTTACAGGTGCAAAACCTAGAACGCCAGGTGGCCGTGCCCTTATTCGATCGGGGGGGGCGACGGGCCCAGTTGACGGAAGCCGGACATCTTCTGCTCAGCTATGGCGAGAAAATTCTTAATCTGTGTGAAGAAACCTGTCGAGCGATCGAAGATCTCCAGAATTTGCAAGGGGGGACACTCATTGTTGGAGCGAGCCAGACCACTGGAACCTACCTCTTACCCCGGATGATTGGGATGTTTCGCTCCAAATATCCTGATGTGGCGGTGCAACTCCACGTCCACTCCACACGCCGCACCGCTTGGAGTGTGGCCAATGGCCAAGTTGATCTCGCGGTGATTGGGGGAGAAGTGCCAGCGGAACTGCATGATGCTTTAGTTTCCGTTCCCTATGCCGAAGATGAATTAGTGCTCATTCTGCCGCCGTCCCATGCCTTAGCCCAGACGGACACGATCGATCGGGATGATTTATATAAGTTGCAGTTTATCAGCTTAGACGCTCAATCCACCATCCGCAAAGTCATTGATCAAGTCCTGAGCCGTCATGGTATCGAAACGACCCGCTTAAAAGTGGAGATGGAGTTGAACTCCATTGAAGCCATTAAAAATGCCGTGCAATCTGGACTGGGGGCGGCGTTTGTCTCCGTCTCTGCCATTGAAAAGGAATTGAAACACGGGTTATTGCACCGGGCTCGCATTCAGGATGTGGTGGTGCGTCGGGCGTTGCTGGTCATTTACAACCCCAATCGCTACCGATCGAAGGCGGCGGAAGCCTTTAGCCGCGAAATTCTTCCCTGTTTTGCCAGTCATGGCAACTTTGTGAACACCCTCGATAATTTGCAACGCAACGGTAAAGGGGCTAACATTCCCACCTTGCCCACCACCGTGTTGACGGATGAGCCTCTGACCTTGGGGGCAGAGTTGCTAGAAGATGGGCGCAAAGAAGAGTGAATTGCCGTTCCCATAAGCGGGGAAAATTTTGCCGTCATCCCTACGCAAGAATCGAGGTGCCCTACGTTGAGTAAGGGCTACCCACTTCAGGCGGAAGAGTGCGGCGCGGAGCGCCACACTCTTCCCTTAAATTTTTCGCGTTCAGTGGCAAGCCATTGAAGGCTATTGAAGCTCGATCTAGGGCTCTGGGGGAGGTAAGGGGGAGTCTTCTTCCGTTGGCGGCGGGTCGGAGGGTGGTGGATCTAAAGGTTTAGTCAACAAAGGAACGGTTTGAAGAGGGGGATTTGCTTCTGAGGCATTTTCGGATTCGAGGGTGGTGGGAGCCGGTTCTTCTGAGGTGGCGTTGGGCCCATAGGTGAGAGCCCAGGATTGACGATAAAGCAGTTCTAGCTCACTCCCAGCACGCCGGAAAACTTTGGCTTGGGTAAAGAGAAACACTTGAAAGAGGCGATAAAACGCTAAACTCACGATCGCTACCACTAACCCTGAAGCGGTACTAATCAAGGCTTCGCCGATCCCTAGGGTGACTCCTTCGGTGGAGGCAGTGCCTAAATCCCCGAGGCGAATGTTGCCCAAAGAACGAATCAAGCCCAATACCGTACCTAAGAGCCCCAATAACGGCGCGAGGGCAATCACCGCTTCTAAAAATTTTTCACCCCGACGCATCCCGGCTAATTCTTCATCTGCAGCGGCTTCTAAGGCTAAGCGAAAGACTTCTGGATCCGGGTTCGCTAGGCGGAGTGGAGCATACAAGAGGCGACCAATGGGTTGATTATTAAACCGTCGAGCCGCTGACATTGCGCCATTCCAGTCGTAATAGGCGGCTTCTAGCACTTGTTTAACAATTTCTGTTTCTCGGTTTAAGACATTGACCCAGAACCATAACCGTTCCACCGTAATGCTCAATGCCACGATCGAGAGGATAAATAAGGGCCACATGGCAGGCCCACCCTTCTCAAATAATTCCCAAATAGTCACGAACTCGCTCCTCTGCGGCCTTAGCGTGATTTGGCTCCCGATGTTAACGTGAGCCGTCTTCTCCAGAAGTGTATAATACTCTATCGGACTTCCGCCCGGCCCTGTCCCAATCATATCCTTTCGTCCCATGACTCAAGATGATCTGTCGATCCTAGAGGAAGAACTTGAATTAACCAGTCCTCTCGATCGCTGGGAAGAGCAAGAACCTGAGCCTCCTCCTGATCCCGATACCGTACTCCCCCTCCTGAACCGGGAAACCAGTACTCCCCAGGAACGGATCTTAGCGGCTCGTGCGTTTTGTCAAATTCAAGATGAACGGGCCGTGCCTTTACTTCTGGCGTTGTTGGCGGATCCTTGTCCGCTGCTGCGGGTCAGTGTGGCCTATGCGCTGGGACACAACGCTAAAGTGGAAGTGGTGGATCCTGTCATTGCCCAACTGCGGGTGGATTGGAATGGTTATGTGCGTAAGGGGTTAGTGTGGGCCCTCGGCAACTGTGGAGACGATCGGGGCATTGATCCGTTGCTGGATGTGTTGACCCAGGATATTGCAGCGGTGCGGCTCTGGGCCGCGAGTTCCTTGGGGCAATTGGCCCCTGTTCGCTATGAAACCATCCTGCGATCGATTCCCGCCTTGGTGAAGGTCTTACGGCAGGATCCCATTGCGGTGGTGCGGAGTAATTGTGCCTGGGCCATTGGTCAAATTTGCCAAGCCTTGCCGGCGAACGTTGTGTATGCCACCAGTGTGGATGCCTTAATTGAGGCCTTGGTGGAAGATGAAGATATGAGCGTGCGGGAGGATGCCAAAAGTTCTTTACTCAAATTAGGGGATTCCCGAGCCTTGCAGATGATTGAAGATTTGCAGCAAGAGGGATTACTCTGGTAGGAGCGAACTGGTAGAGGAAATTCTAGGTATGAATATTTTTGGTGTTGGACTGCCGGAAATGGTAGTCATCTTTGTTTTAGCACTCTTAATTTTTGGGCCCAAAAAGTTGCCGGAGATTGGGCGTAGCTTAGGAAAAACCTTACGGGGTTTTCAGGAAGCCTCTAAAGAATTTGAGCAGGAAATTAAGAAAGGAGTGGCAGACCTGGAAAATTCCTCCACCACTGAAAAAGCAGCCCAACCCCCGGCTGCTTTAGCGTCCAGTGAACAACCGGTGGTGTCTACCGAAACGCCCCAATCTGACAATGGTGTTGTCCCCGAACCGGCAGCCAAAACAGAGATTACCAACTGAGCACTAATCACCAATCAAGGTAAGCGCACCTAAGCCCCGTAAGACTTATGCCCAAGGGCATGAGATTTCAAAATAACGCCCCTGCGATTACGCGGGGGTTATTTTTTTTGGATTAACAGAATCCCTCGGGTTTCCCCAGATACCGAGTCTATCGTGTTGGTCGCTTGCCACAGTTCCTCCGCTTTGACCCACACGGGGGGATATTTGTAGCGAGACACATCTAAGACGAGAAAACGATCGCTCTCGGCATGATAGGCGGCAATGGGGGAAATATGTCCCCCCCGCTCTTGCCCAATGGTTTTGCGTAGGTAATTAATCAGAACATAATTGTCCGGCTCTGCCAGATTTTCGACAATCAACTGACGAAATTCCGCGAGGCTGATCGTTGCCCCATGATAGCGATCGACCTGGAGGGGATACTGCTCTAAAATACCGGCCAGTTCCGCCAGGGTTAAACCTTGGCGCTGAATGAGGCTGGCGGGAATGATGGCTTCTGTGTCGGCGTTTAAGACATTGTCCTGGGTAAAATAGTTTTGATTCCAGGCGGTCGCAATCGGGGCTTCAATGCCTAGGGCATTGAGGACGATCGTAATGCTGGCAATACCACAATAGGCTTGATTCTCTTGAGTGACAAAATGGCTACTTAAGGGTACAAAATCTTCTAAGGAGTCACTTTCTCTGAGCAGAGTTTTCCCTTGTTCAGAAGGGAAGGCAATTAAGTTCTCCGTGAGGGGTAGCGGTTGGGCAAAGGAACGATCGCTCAGCCCAAAGGGGCTGCTAACAGCTAAGGTTAAACCGATCGTTCCCTGCAGGAGCAATTTTAAGGAGCGGGGCAGTTTCATAGGAGTAGTTCAGTCAGGGTAGCTAATTCATATTCTCATCAATGCTGGGCGAAGTAGGCTTCCACTTCTCGATCGATTTCGGCCATAAAACGATCGGTAGAAAACAGATGTTTTTGTTTAGCTAAGGACTGCCGCAGTTGTGCCGTCTGGGCCGGTTGACTTAAAACGGCGACAATTTTCTCTACGGCTTCCTGGGGCTTTTTGAAGAACAGGGCTTCATTTTCTGAGCCCACAATTTCCACCTGTCCTCCTTTACTTTTCACAAAGGGAATACATCCGGCCTTGACCATTTCTGCAATGGAAATTCCAAAAGGTTCCTGCTTAAAGTGAATGCCATATTTGCATTTCGACAAAATCTTAACATAGTCTTGATAGGGGAGACCTTGATATAAGGTCACCCAGTCAGAATTTTCTGCAATTTTCTGCTTCAGAAATTTTTGGTAACCCCAGGCATAGGCTCCGCCCCCTCCCCCCGTCAGATAGAGCTTAATATCAAACCCTTGTTGTCTGACTTGACTTAAAATTTCAATCACTTTGTGGGGCTCTTTGGGCTTTGTCAGTCTACCGCTACAAATAAAAGCATTTTCTTTGGTCTCCCAAGGAATCTCTGGGAACTCTGCCACAACGGGAGGGTAAACGACGGTGGAGTCTACGCCGTACAGGTGTTTAAACCTTTCTGCAACGAATATGGAATTGACGAGGGAAATATTGCTCTTCATCTGTTGATCAGAAAAGTTTGAAATTCTTTTATAAAAGTCCACTTCATCTAACACGCCAGTCCAGTGAATGTACTGAATGCCTCGCTTACCCAAGTCCGTTGCATTATACGCAGAAATCATTAAATCATAGTCATCACAATGTTTTTTGAAAAAGCCGATGAGCAGATGAAAAAAGATCATTCTAAAGGAGGCATTATTGGCCCGGGCAAATTCAGTTAAACCGCGTAATTGCTGATTTAACAGTGCTTTTACTTGCACCGAGTCTGGACTCAGTTGTGTACCATACATGGTGTTTAACTGTGTTAAGTCAATACCGGACAAGGTAAAGAGAGTCAGATCATATTTATTTTTTAAGGCTTCTAACATCCATAAACAAACACTTTCTGCTCCGCCTCCCCCAAAATTAGGATAGAAAATGGCCACCTTTTTTTTGACTGCAGGGGTTTTGAAGTGAGGTATTTCTGGATTAGGGTTCATAAGGCGTAGATTAATGCGTAGATTTTTGAATATGGCTATCCATTCACTGCTGCCAGGATAGCCCAGCAATCTAGTCAGCGTGGGGGAAACTCCATTACCGCATTCTGGAGATGGGATTATTATAGGGGGATGATGGAAAGCTTGCGCTCTGGCTCTGGAGCTAAAGCAAGGGTAAAATCGGTTCCGGGTTCCCGATCGGGCGCGGCAAGTTTGATGGTGTAACGTTATTAGATTGATATGAGATTGAATGTAGCAGCGGCTCAGGTCGTATTGCAACGTGGCTATACAGCGGTGGGGCACATCGCAGTGAATTTTGGGGAGGGCAAGTAGCATGAGCTATCCCTGTGAACCAAGAATCCCCTCGCCTTTAGGCAGGGGAGTTGTCAATACATTGAGGACGTTTCAATGAAAAAGACTCTTTGGCAACAAGCCATTACACTCCCCCAAACCTATGCGCTGATCGTTGCCACGCTGATTGGCTTGGGAGGATTGGTGGGGGTAACTGGTAATCGTCCTATTGTCTGGGTGAGTGGTGGTGGCATTAGTATGACAATGCTGGGGTCTTGGCTTTGGGGATTTCGTTCGCCTCCGGTGTCCTCAACTGAGCAAAACACTCAGGATTGGCTCCAGCGTGAGACCTTGTTAAACTATCTAGAGCAACTGGAGCAAAGTCTGCCTGCTGCCCAGGATGCCTCCTGGAGAGCGGTGAAAATTTGGGTACTGGAAGCCCAAGCCTCGGCTCAGCGCATTGTGGAACAAGAGCCCTTATTGCACGTTGATATTATCGAAACTTTGCATACGGTGATAGGCTTAGCCACCCAAGTTGCGGAGGCCCTGACGGTTCAGGCCAATATTCAGACACCCGCCTATCGCACGGTTGCTCACCAGCATTTACAAGTCAGTTGCGATCGGCTTAAGGCGAGTAATGAACAACTTAAACAACTTCAAGATCAGCTAATGCTATCGAAGCTGGAACGATCGGTTCAAGGGACACAATCTCAACTCCCTCGGAGCTTACAAACCTTAATTGCGGCAAACAAACTAATTCTTGAACAAAACCATGAGTCTAATGCCTCTTAATCCAATTCGGCGCAGCTTCTGGCGCTTTGCCCTGTGCTTTTGCATCGGTCTCTGCTTCACCTTCTTAGGTAGTTGCAGCATCCCCAGGATTGACTCCCAAGCCAAAGCCCAGGAGGTGTTAGTCAACAATATTTTGCCCAATATCGAGATCCAAGCCTCAGAAATTACCGATCAGTTGGCGAGCCGTTATACCGTTGATCAAATTCTAGAGCCTTTGCCCAGTATCGAAGAATTTCCCCTGTATGCCGCTAAACCCAGTGGGAACGCTAACGAAGTTTATCTGGAAATTTATAGTTCTTCGGAAAAAGCCAACGCCGATCGCCAAAATGAGCGGTGGCTCATTGAAGTGGCCGAAGCCTTCAATAGCCGGGGGGAAACGGTGGCTTCCGGTAAGCCCATTAAGGTGGGGATTCGCCAAGTTGCCTCGGGGACAACGACCCAACTCTTGTTAGCCCAGGCTGCCCAACCCAATGGCTATAGCCCCTCTAATGATCTTTGGGTGGAGATGGTGAAGAGTCAGGGAGTGGCGATCCGTCCCGTTGCGGGGCGACTGGTTCCCAATACGGCGGGCTGGGTGCTCACGGGGGCGGTGTATGAGCAATTAGCGGCAGAGGGGGAGGTCACCTTCGATCGCATTGTTGACCAAGTGGCGGCCGGATCCTTAGCGGTGGGCTATCCCAATCCTTACAAAAGCTCAACCGCACTGAATATGCTCTACAGCCTGTTTTGGCGTGCGGCCGGGCATCAACAGGATGGTAGCGCGCTGACGATCGCTGATGTGAAGTCTCCCCAGGTGAATTCTGTTTTTGAGCAATTTCAGCAGGGCGTAGTCATTACCACCGCCACCACCTTAGATTTGCAAGAACTCTTCCTCCGCGATCGTTCCGCCGTACAAGCTTTTCCCCTGGAGTATCAGAATTATGTCAATTTGAAGCAGGTGTCAGGCTTTGAAAATGCTCAATTCGTTCCCTTTGGCATCCCCCATAATAATCCTCTGGTGGGATTTGACTGGAATACCTCAGAACAACAAGCGGCCCTAGAAAAATTTGCGGCCTTTGCCACCTCACCGCCAATGCAAGACCTGGCCCGTCAAGAAGGGTTTATTGTCACAGATTACCTTGAGCAGGGCAAAACACCCCCCATTCCCTCCGGTGATGTGTTGCTGGCAGCACAATCCGATTGGAAACTACGCAAGGATGCCGGTCGAACCGCCTATATGGCCGTAGTGGTGGATACCAGTGGCTCCATGGAAGGGGAACCGCTGCGGGCCTTGCAGGATGGGCTTCGCATTGCCAGTCAATACATTAATCCCAGCAATCAAATCAGCTTAATTACCTTTAGTGATCACCCAGTAAAACAACTGAATTTGCAACCTTTCGATGAGCAGCACCACAAACGCTTTTTAGCCGCTGTGGATATTTTGCAGCCGGGGGGTGGAACCGCTTTGTACGATGGAGTTATGGTGGGGTTATCGGATCTGTTCGCGCAACAACAACGGGATCCCACTGGTAATTACTACTTACTCTTGCTGTCTGACGGAGAAACCAATATTGGCTATGAATTCCAGGACATTAAGGACATCATGGCCTACAGTGGGGTGCGTTTTTATCCCATTGCCTATGGAGAGGTGAATGAGAATGAAATGCAAGCGATCGCCCAATTGCGGGAGTCCACGGTAAAATCTGGAACCCCGGAAAATGTCCAAGAGTTATTTAAAGACCTCTTCCAAATTAATCTCTAGGTTCCTTACCCCCCGTAAGGCGGCAGAGTGCGGCGCTCCGCGACGGACTCTGCCATTCAATTTTTTTTCGCTTGCAGGTGCCCTAGAGTCTGGAGAAACTCATAATGCGTGATCCAAATCAACGCTTAATTACAACTGTTCTGGTGGGTTGGGCGGCCTTTGCCGGTTTGGGGATAGTCCTGCGCCAAGCGATCGCAATGCCGAGGGTGACGGTGGTGATCGATCGCAGTTATTGTGAGCCCCAAAATTGGCAAAAGGTCGTCGATCGTTATCAAGCTTTGTATGCTCAACATCAAAATAAACAACTTCAGATCGAGTCAGTCATCCTGTTGAGTGACTTAGGGGAAGAAACCTTAAAAACGCCGTTAGATCCCAGTGCAGTTCAGCAGCTTAAAACTTACGGACGTAAAGATTTGGCGCGACAGGAGGTCTTGAGCAATGAAGTCGAAAATATGGAACTGCTCAGTTGTCCGGATCCCTGAAGCCGCATCGACGGGATCGATGGGAATCATCCAGACTAGCAAATACGGGGCAACTGCTCTCCACTTAACAGTTCTAAAAAGCGTCGGGAACCAATGCGGCTGGTGAGGATAACCCGTCCGAGAGATTGGCTGGGGGAAGCTTCGACTTGTCCAATCTGGCAGGGCAGGGAATCCTGGGGCAGGTGCGATCGCAGGATAGCCAGGGCCGGTTCTACCTGTTCGGCGGGGACAAAGGCAATAAATCGTCCTTCATTGGCCACGTAGAGGGGATCAAAGCCTAGAATTTCGCAGGCTCCTTGGACTTCGCCATTCACAGGAATTTGTTTCTCAGCGATCGTGAGATCGAGTCCTCGATCCTGGGCAATTTCATTTAAGGCGCTGGCTAATCCCCCTCGAGTTAAGTCCCGTAGACAGTGAATATCAATGCCCCCTTCTAGCAAGGCTTGGACAGGACGCACTAGCGACGCACAGTCACTAGCGATCGTGGTTTCAAATTCTAATCCTTCCCGCAGCGCCATAATGGCAATGCCATGTCGTCCCACATCCCCACTTAAGAGAATGGCATCTCCCGGTTGTACCTGGTTAGGGCCAATGCTCACCCCCGCTGGGACTACTCCCACGCCTGACGTATTAATAAAAATGCCGTCCCCCTTGCCGCGATCGACCACCTTCGTATCCCCCGTCACAATCGTTACCCCAATCTCTGCAGCGGTTTGTTGCATCGATTGCACCACAGACCAGAGGGTTTCCATCGGTAACCCTTCCTCCAAAATAAAGCCCGCACTCAGGTACAGGGGCTGGGCTCCCGCCATAGCTAAGTCATTGACCGTACCACATACCGCTAATTTGCCAATGTCACCACCGGGAAAAATGAGGGGATGAATTACATAGGAATCGGTGGTAAAGGCCAGAAACTCCCCAGCCTGGGGCGCGGGAAACGTTGCAGCATCGTGGGCTGGGGTGGCAGCACCGGGAGTAAAGCTCTGCCGAAAGACCTGTTCAATGAGTTGGCGCGTTAAACGTCCACCCCCACCATGACCCATCAGGATCTGGGGGTATTGGGTCAGGGGCAAAGGGCAGTTGAGGGAAAAACTCATACTCCCTGTTCCTAACGACAACCTAAGGTTTTCCGAGTGTCTCTACCGGTGATGGGATTTTTGCCCGTCGCTGTTTTGCACAACTTGATTTGTTCCTGTAAATCTAAAACTGCATCTTTAAAATCCGCATTGGCGACATTCGCGCCATCAAACCGGGATTGCAATAGGAAGCTATTGACTAAAATGGCATCGGATAAATCTGCATTGCGCAGCACCGTATGGTAAGCCATGCCATTTTCAAAATTAATGCCGTGGAGGTTGGCCCCGGTTAAATCGGTGCCATTAAAGACGGTGCCCCTCAGATCCGCCTGCTCAAAATTGGCCCCCCCCAGTTCTACTTTGGTGAAGCGACGATCGATTAAGACCTGGCCAGAGAAGTCTTTGGTGACTAAATTCAGACGCAGATCGGAATCAATGCCTTCTGCTGGACTAATGGCCAAGGCGGGCAACGTCCAATTCCAAAGGAGAAACAGACAACCCACAACACCGAAGATAACGCTGGTTAGACCGCTCAAACGGTCTCCGAAAAATCGCCCCATGGTTGTTCCCTAGATTGCGCAACGATCGAAATTCTAGCATGGTGGAACCGGGTCTAAGGCGGAGGTCTGGCCTGATCGGCTCACTAGGGGCTGTCCTCCATTAGGGATGAAATGCCTATGCCGTAACTGTTTCAGTCCCTAGCGGTAAAACTCGGACGGGCGGGCTACCAACTTCAGGCGGAAGAGTGCGGCTAGACTGAGGTGATGACGCGCCTAGAAAGACTCCTAACGGTCAGCGATCGTTTGCCACTCCTGCAAGACCTGAGGCGGGACGCTAAACTTGAGGGCATTCCCGTGGCTGATGGGCATTTCAAGCGCTAAAGGAATCGCGGGATTCAGGTTCGGCAGCACCGCTTGAAGATCGTACTGGGCAATATTAGATTCTAGAGGACGATCCTCAAAAATATCCTGGGAGGCATTGGCCACCTCAAAGGTTTGTCCTAAGGAAGTAGACAACAGCAACGGCTGATTTTGATCAATCGCCACGACTCCTGGAAACCCGACCAAGCGTAGGGTCAGATTGGGGGAACCGTCCCCTTGAACCCGTTTGAAAACGATCGCTTGCCAGAAATTGCCATCGAGATCTCTGAGGGTCTGACGGGACTGGTACAGCATTTGTCCAGGAGCTTCTTCCCATTCACTGATCAGGGCAGTCGCGGGCTGTAGGGCAACACTGCCCATTCCCACCAGCAGGAAGAAGACCAGCCCTGCCAAGAGTAAAAACCAAGATAGGCTGCGGCGAATCTGACACCAAAACATAAGCATCCCCCTACAGTGTAGTAATAAAGTAAATCCGCTCAAGGAGGAGCACCTCGAAACATTAAAAATTTTGCCGGAATATTCAGGCAAAAACAAGGATTGTGCCGGGCGGCATAGCCGCCTGCCACAATTAATCGAGTTCCCAGAAGCAACTCGAACAATCCTCAGGATCTGAAGATCTCAATTTGCACAAATCCTTTATTAACTATATAGTAATATTTAACTACCCACGCAAGCCGAGGGAAGCGAAACAGCAAAAACTTGGCTAGATAGTCCAGAACGAGGTGAACCGATGAAACGTTTTCTCATGGGAGTGTTGTTGCTCCTCAGTGTGCTCAGTTTGTCCTTAACTCAGGCGGTTCTACCGGCTTGGGCTGATGTCGATCAAGCGGCGGCAGAAGCAACGGAGAGTTTCTTGTCTACCCTGCCCGATGACTATTGGAGCATCAAAGAGATTGATCAACTCAAAGCCCTCCTGGAGAACGATCGGGCCCAGTTAATTGATGTCAGAGAGCCGGGGGAATATGCTGCGGGGCATATTGAAGGGGCGGTGAACATTCCCTTGCGCTTGCTGGCGGTTCATCAGCCCTTTCTTCCAGACGATCGTCCTTTAATCCTGTACTGCTCCTCTGGCTATCGCACAGCGATGGGGGTAACGGTCTTGCACCTGTTGGGAGTTGATCAGGTCTATGGCTATCAACCCAGTCTTCAGGGCTGGCAAGCAGCGGGAGAAGCGATCGTGGTGTCTCAGCCCTTAAGTTAGGCTCAAAGGGCGGAACCGAGGACTTTCTGCCCTTAAATCGTTTGCTTTGAGGAAGAACTTGAGGCGGACTGTTGCTCCACCGATCGTTCAATTAACGCTAACCACAGGCGCTTTGGCCCACTATCGCCACCGTAAAACAACAGATCAATTAAAAGTTTTAAGGCGAGGGCCGTTAAGTCCCGTGGAGTTTGTGCATGGGCCTGCATCCGATCGTCATAGAGATTACAAAAGCGATCGATATAATCTCCCAGAATAGGCGCTTCGTGGGGAGGGCGATTCTGTTGGCTAAATTGCTCTAACACCCCGACGGCATGGCGAACTGTGCGTTGGTGTTGATGGGCCAGGTGACAACTCACTAAGACCAACGTGCGAGCTTCTTCCACATCTAATTTTTTCCGGCCGCCTTGACCTTTGCGCAGAGGACTAGCTTGGCGTAACCGCCAGAGATTAACCCGATCGCTGAGCCCAGAGAGATGAAGTTCTTGGGCGGCCTGGAGAATGGCTTCGGAACCAATATTCGTCAAGGCTTCCAGCGCCAGGAGAATTAAATCCAAATGGGCTTTAATATTGTCCAATTGCTCAGCATTCCGAGGAACGGGAACCGGAGGGATGGAATTGTGGGCAGCCCGATCAAAAGGAATTACAGAAGCCATAGGAAACGATAAAGGGCAAAATCTGGATCGAATTAGGATTGATTTGCTAATGCTAACAGTTTGCGATCGAACCCTGATCGATCGGGCAGGGGACAAAAGCGGTCAATTTGAGCAGATGAAGACGATCGCCTCAGGGCGGGAACCCATTGATTCTCAGTCGTCTGGGGGGCTGGAATGTTAGAGGAGGGCGTTGAGGACTGGCTGGAAGCCGCTAGATCTGTTGATGCCGCATCCCTTGCCTCTGTTCCCTCGGTTTCTGCCCTAGGAGAATTCTCCTCGTCTTGATGGGGTTGATCCGGTGGGTGTCTGTCCTCTGGTAATGAAGTGACCAAGACCTCCTTTGCCGAGACCTCCTTTCCCGCTTCTGCTTCGGAATAATGGGCAGGATCCGGCGAGACGATCGAAGGGGTGGGCTCGCTGCTTGGAGTAGACCCTACCTCTGGGGCTGTCGGTTCTGGATTAGCGATCATTGCCCTCGCTGGCTCCCGTAGCCGTTGCTGGCGATGTTCTTCCTGATGTTCCTGAGCTAAAGCTCGTAACTGTGCCTGCACCCGATCCGGCAAAGGGACCGTAACGATCGCTTCAAACTCTCGGTTGAAATGGGACAAAATTTTACCGCGCCGTTGCCAAATATCCAAAATTTGCTGAACGGAGACAACCTTGTATCGTCCTTGGTAAAGTGCCTCGATCACTGCTATCCGGATCCAACTCGGGGGATTGCAGGCCGCTAAGTGTATGACCTCAGTCCAGGCATCGACTTCACGGATATCAAAATAGTGAACCATGAGCGCGACCGCAGAGGCTAAAACAACTCTAGGTGCAGGCTCTTGACGTTGAAAGGTTATAACCATAAACCTGGAATGCGGAAGAGGAACGGTATCCGATGCACCTAAGGAGGATGACAACTAAACTTAAGCCCCCATTATAAACTCATCCAAGGCCGGGAGAAAATTCCGGTTCTCATGGCCGGGTTGGCTTAATTTAATCAAGGCAAAGCGTTTGAGCGCACTCAGGGTTTGCCAGTCCTGGAGCGACAGGCTACGGTTTACGGTCTGGGCTTGGGCTAAGACTTGGGGGGGAATACTCTCTGCATTCAACCAGGGGGAATTGCTAGGGATTGTCAGACTGGCGGCGGGTTGACCCGTATACTGCACCACAAGGGTCTGTAACATTTCTCGATAAGCGGCGATCGTTTCCGGGGTATCACAGGCTTGGCTTAAGCATTGTTGCCGGTCTGTCAGGGAAAACTGATGCCAATGACTGAGTTTGAGTTTCACGCCACAGGTATCCAGCTTGTACCGCACGCTTAGGGGAATACAGCGCAGGGTATTCACAAAATCCGCTTCAAATTGGAAGTACAGTGAGGGCTCAGAATCTTTGACAACTCCCCTGCCTGAAGGCGAGGGGATTCTTGGTTCACAGGGATAGCTCATGCTACTTGCCCTCCCCAAAATTCACTGCGATGTGCCCCACCGCTGTATAGCCACGTTGCAATATG
>JBEAPM010000225.1:0-7192 GCA_041164445.1 Cyanobacteriota bacterium | reverse complement strand
CATCGTCTACAAGAATACCTCTGTTAATAAAGCTCTCGATCATAGTATCAGTTGCAACATCAGTTAGAATTTGAGACTCAAGAATTTCTTTCCGTCTAACTCTTCCGATACAACGCTTGATCTCCGCATATGCTATTAGAAACTTTCTTCTTTGAGTTTGAGTTTGATCTCTTCTTTCAGATTGCTCTTCCCAAATGCCATCAATCCAAAAATGATTAACATTTATTGTATCAAGTGATTCTATAGAAACAGCTATTGCCTCTTTAGTCTCATCAATTGAAATATACGAATCCTTTTTGTCACAAGCTTGCTTGAATAACTTATCGCAGATAAATTTTGTGAAAAATGGATTACCTTCAGTTAGCCTATATATTTCATCGATTGATCCATCACTAAACTCAAGTATATCTTGGACTGGATATCCTATCAGTTCTTTGAAGTCTCCAAAGAATCTTTCCTTGTCAAAGTAATCAACCTGAAAAGGGGAAAAAAGATTTAATCTATCAGTGGATTGACGGATGATTTGCATATTTTCTCCGCCAATAAGTATAAAGCCTATTTGAGTTCCCTCTTGACTTAAACCCCTAATGTTGTGAAAAAATGTGTTACCAATGTCTGTATAACGATATAGCTCACTAGGTATTTCATCAAATTCATCAATAATAATAATGAATTTAAGTTTGGGAAAAAGCCTTTTTATACGTTTGAAATAGGTGGACAGTGGAGGAGATAAAACCTCATCGAAAATAGGTTTATCAATTCCCGATTTGCTTAGTTCATGATGATATTGCGTCTCTTCTACAATAGCCTCACCCAGGGTTTTGATAAAGTTTCTGGGAGAGGTTTTATCTAAATCGCCAACTTTGACAAAGATAGGGACAAAATCTATTTCCTTCTGAATTTTATTAGCTATTGCTTTTGCAATCGATGTCTTGCCAACTCTTTTTTGACCAAATATCATAACTGATTGAATGGTATCTGAAATTAAGTTGGCATATATATTTGCAACCAGTTCTTTTCGACCAACAAGTTCTTCTTCTGTCTCAACAGCTTGTAAACTATAAGGTCTTCTAAATTTCAAGCTATCCCAATCAATATCTTCTTTTTGGGATTCAACCTCAAATAGTTCTTCTTCAGAAACATTACTATTGTCATAATTGCGCCATGAATAGTGAACTAGTAAGCTTGGATTTGAAGTCTTAGTAGATGAAACCACAACTGGCAAAATTATATTGATGCTCTCAATTTTCATTTCCGTTGCAACAGTCTGGTTAAATTCTGTTATCAACCCCTCTGCATCCATAACTTCAATTTCGACATCAAATGCATATCCCAATCCTTCATTCTTTAAAATAAGTTTCAGTTCAATTTGCTCATTTACCTTGTGAAAAGGATATTTTCGATCAGGATGGAACAACTTCACATTTGCTGGTTTTATGATGTCACTCTTACCAAAATCATCATGAATTAAACTATGAATTTTGCTGAATACGTTTCTTAGACACAGGAAAGCAAAATCCGAATGGCACTGGTCAACGTCATGTATATATGTAGAAAAAATATTGTCTACATCTTGAAATACTCTCATGCGAGTAACACCAGATGCTTCTTCATAAGACTTTAGGGCATCAAATAACTCTTTCAGTCTTTCCTCAGAGAGAAGAGGCGCATCAATAAAGTTATATAGAAAAAACTTATTTATAGGCTTTTTCAATGTTTTCATAATGCTGTTGCGATGCTCAACTGCAAGCTTTAGACTTGTCAGATTTGATGCAATCACATTGAAGTCTTCAAGCATTTTTCTCTCAAGATCTTTGAGATAAGAAAGCTTCTCATGAGTTTCTGTTCTCTCTTGTATTTTTAGACTTGGATAAATTTCGGAAAGCTGTTCGTCAAAAATATTAAATGTTTTTTGGCGAAAATCTAAATCGTCCCAAATCGCATTTTCATTGTGACAAAGAAGACGAAGTAAACACGCTGTAATAAACTGCCTTTGTTGAGGAGTATTAGTAGAAGTAAATAAAATTTGCGGCGAAAAGTTTGAACTAGAAAGATTTTGAATTTGAATTATTTTTCGTGCATATTCATTTCTTTTATTTCGCATCTCCTTTCCGCTAAGTTCTGCTATTTCTGCAAGTAGGTTATCAAGTTCGCTAGCCATTGTTATTTGTGAAACTCAGATTTTCATTTGTTTGGACTTGAGAAGCTTCCGTTCCTTACAGGGATTGCCAGGAATGTTTCATTGTTGAGAAATAATATATTTGCCTGGAGAGAGAATATATTTGCCTGTATGCCTAACGACTAAGTTCAGCGGTGCGGAATAGTCTCTCGGTAAAAATGCCGATGGCTGAGTCTACGCATCCGCTGCAACGGCTTGTTAAGAAGTGACGAGCCAAAAACTATGTACAACACAGCCTTTGATGCAAAACGATCGCCTCTCAACCCCACCAATCTATCATAAAAGTCGCTAATCTTCCTGTACTCTAGACCGGGGTAAAAACAAAAAACATTTCAACCACAGCAGCCTATGTTCGAGGAACGGAATAACTATATGTAGGACTTGCTCTGAGATCTAAGTAGCCAAGACCCCAGGGGGGATCTGATTCGCCTCAAATCTCACTGCCGCCCTACCTCTAGTTAAAAATATCATCTCTGAAAGTGGGGAGAGAGAAACTGTAAAAGTTTGTTATAAAACTTAACACAATGGTCTAGGGATCCCATATAGAGTGAGGATCCTGCGCGTTAGAACACTCGTTTTTTAGAGGTGTATAGTCAAAAAATGTGGTTCTAATTGCCCATATAAGGATTTTATGCAGCCTTTTAACTACAGAATCTAGACAGAAGTGGCTAAAAGCTTTTCCAGAGAAGGATTTTGGCTAACAGGACTGGAGTGTATAGTTAAAAAGTGCGGATCTATCTGGCTGCAATAGAATTTTATGACGCACTTATGGTACTCTTGAACTTAAATAATAGTTGAATCCTATGTCTGGTGTTATAAAAGAGGTTGATTCTACAATTCCTAAGCCTAAGAAATTGCTGGATCAAGTGCGAGATGCGTTGCGAACCAAGCACTATGCCTACAGCACAGAGCGGAGTTACATTGATTGGATTACTCGATATATTTTGTTTCACCAAAAGCGCCATCCCAATGAAATGGGAGAAGCGGAAGTGGAGGCATTTTTGACCCATTTAGCGGTAAAAGGGAATGTATCAGCTTCGACTCAAAATCAGGCGCTAAGTGCGTTAATTTTTCTCTACCGCCATGTCCTAAAGCAGCCTTTAGAAAATTCGATCGATGCGGTTCGGGCAAAGCAATCCAAACATGTGCCAACGGTTTTGACGGTGGAGGAGGTGAAGCAGGTTTTGCAATGCCTGGAGGGGCTGCCCCAACTGCTGGCAAAGTTGCTCTATGGGTCGGGGTTGCGCATTAAGGAAGGGCTACGTTTGCGAGTCAAAGATCTGGATTTTGGTCAGTCCCAAATTATTGTGCGGGATACCAAGGGCAATTGCGATCGCGTGACGATGTTACCCCAGAGCATTGGTGATCTGTTGCAAGCCCATTTAGTGCAGGTAAAACAACTCCACGAGGATGATTTAAATCTGGGTTACGGTGAGGTTTATTTACCCTATGCCCTCGATCGCAAATATCCCAAGGCGGGCCGAGAATGGATCTGGCAATATGTCTTTCCCGCTAAGCAACGCAGTGTGGATCCGCGCAGTGGAGTGGTGCGTCGTCACCATTTAGATGATGGCTATTTACAACGATCGCTCAAAAAAGCGGTGCAACAAACTGGTATTACAAAAAAAGTCAGTTGCCATACCCTGCGCCATAGTTTTGCTACCCATCTCCTCCAAAATGGCTACGACATCCGCACGGTGCAGGAGCTACTGGGGCACAAGGATGTGAAGACCACTATGATTTATACCCATGTTTTAAATAAGGGTGGTTTGGGGGTGCGGAGTCCGCTGGATTGCTAGGGCGGCAACGATCGCTTCTACAAAATTAGGCACATCTCGCAACTTTGAGTACGCTAGAAGCGTATTGGAGAATGAATAGGCAGAAAGTACTTACACCTCTGGATCCAGACCCAACTCTCGTAACCGTTGGGCTAAACGATCGCTTCGTTGCCGTTCCGCCTCCAATTGCTGCTCCATCGTTTCTAACTGTTGGTTCAATTCCCGATAACTGACAAAAGGAGTACCATCGGGACGCAGCAGTTCTAGTTCTGGCTCTTGAGGATTAAACTGAATCCCCAGCCGAGGGCTAACCCACCCCGCCATTTCTTCAATAACCGCCAAGGCTGTCTCTCTGCGTTGCCACCCCATTAAGTCATTCCGATCGGGATCATAGATGTAATACTCCTCCACCCCATAGCGATCGTAAAAGACTTGCTTGCGGCTCATTTCCAATAAGGTGTTCCCTGGGGAGAGAATTTCAAAGACCACTTGGGGCGTAATATTTCCCTCTTTCCATTGCTGATAGGAACCCCGATCGCCCTTGGGTACACCAAAGACCACCATCACATCGGGTGCTTGACGAATCTTATTATTGCCTTCTACGGGATACCAGAGTAAATCCCCTGCCACGAAGACCAGGGGATCGTCATCAAAAAGCCAGGCTAGATTATGGTGGATGACGGTAATCCAACGAAACTGCTTCGTATTGTCTGCCATAGGCTGACCATCGCTGTCGGGATAGGTAATGGTTGATTGAGTTGAGGTGGGGATTTGGGCAACCATAGCGCAGTGGAGAGAAACTACCGACTATCATAGGGAAGATGCCAGGGTTTGCCCATACCAGCGGTGAGGGCATAACTCTGAACCCGAAGCCAAAACCAGAGTTGGGGCCAACGGAATTCCAGGAGCGATCGCATCCGGTTGACCAAGGCTGGGAACCAACCCGATAGCAGAAAACTGACGATCGTTGAGAGGGTAAAGCGGAGATAGCTCCAGAGCCATCGCCCCATGTCTCCCAGTCCAGCAAGTTGCAAAATCCAGAGCAGCAGAGCCGGGTTCATGATGGCGGCTTTGATGGCCATGCGACTAAACATCCACCAGTCTGCCCGATCTTTCATAAAGGCATCCCCCACGGCGGGGGATTCGGTAGTGATGATTTTAAAGAAGGTGTTGAGGGTGGCGTTAATGCGCTCTGGGGGTAAGGTTTGCCCCGTGGGAACCATCATGCCCTTAGAAAAGAGCCAGGTCACGGCTACATTGCTTTGATAGGCGCGGATCAGGTTGAGGCTGGCTTGGTCTAGGCGATCCTGTTCCAAGGCAAGGTGGAGCAAGTCCGACAATCGGGGCAGGTTCCGCACCAGCGAGCCAAAGCCGGTAAAAATAAGGGGAGATTGTAGAGAGGCGGAATCTCCAATGGCTAAGACGCGATCGAAGGCAATGGGGCGATCGGTGCTACCTTTGCTGAAGTAACCGGGAATATAACCAAAGGTTGCTTTTTTCCACTGCAATTGCTCCAGGTCACAACGGCGATATTCCGGCAAAATACTAAAGAAATCCTCGTACATCTCTAATAAGGAACCGGGATTATCGGGGTGGACTTGATGGTAGTGGAAGAGATACACCGTCACATCCTCACCCTCGGCGGGAAAGAGTTCCCAAATCAGTTGTCGCCCTCGGGAAATATCGCCGTGACTGTTCAACACATCCCCATAGCGCAGATCCCACACCGCCGGATCTAAGCCGGAAAACACGGCACCCACTGTTGGACAGACACTATCAAAGGGTTTACCTTGGTTTAACTGCCAGGCAATGGGGGATGCGGTGCCCATGGCATCAATGAGGAGGCGACCCTGGGCCACACGGGAAGTTTGGCTGGGTAAATGGGTCAGCTTAACGGTAACGCCATCGGGAGCGATCGTTGCGGACTGGAATTCGGTGTAGTCCCACACTTGACCGCCTGCGGCTAAAAACTTTTCACCACAGCGTTGAAGAAAGCGCTCCGCATCAATGGCAATGTTCAGTACGGTGGGCGTATGCAGCACCGGAGCTTTGGCTTGGGGGGGATTATTATGATCAAAAAATTTGTGGAAGCCGTCCTCATACTCGGCGGCAATCACCGCTTCAAATTCTTCCGGTGTAAATAAATTCAGATCAATCAGGGTCTGAAACTCAGCGCGAGAAATATTCCATTCCCGGTTCATGCGGCCAAAGGCCAAGCGCTCCACCAATAAGACCCGGTGCCCCAGTTGGGCCATGCGGGTGGCATGAATAAGCCCCAAAGCGCCGCCAATGTAAATGAGATCGTAGCGATCGCCGGGATCAACTTGATCGCCGGTTTGCCCACTTTTCTCACTTTGCCCAATCGGCTCCGCCGTCTGGAAAATCACTTGGCGAGGATCTTGGGGGTGTTTTACGCCCTCTCGCCAGCGTTGTTCCCACCAATAAACTCGGGTCAAATCGGCTTCGCCATTGGGAATTTGCTGAAAATACTTCACGGTTTGGGGATAATGCTCTGCCAAAGCCGTGAAAATTGAGGTTTGACTGAGATCCACGCTGGGGGGCTCAGGATAGTGGGGGGGGAAGGTTTGGCTAAGCTGACGCTGCAAATCCTGCAGAACCGTCGCTTCTTGCGGTAACCTGGAGCCCCACCGAAACACCTTGAGGTATGTGGTGCGTTGCAACGACCAGCTAAAAATGGAAATCTCCCCTGCTGGTGAGGTCGGGTCTGGAGCGAGTGACTTTACTCTGAGCCCCTGCGGGGTGGTCTGCTTCTCTAAGCCTCCAGTCACTACAAACTGATGATGTAGCCACGATCGCACCCGATCGAGATCAGGGGTAGGAACTTCAAGATAGAGGAGTTGTTTCATGGGAACAGCGATCGAGGAAGATAACGAACTTCTTCCAGAATAAGCAAAAATGGACACCTGAAAAGCAACCCATAGGGGCTTTTCTCCCGTAGGGCTGCAAAGTTAACGATGGACACTGAGTTCAGCGTTGGCCTGCACATACTCCTGCAGTTCAATGGGCATCGGTTGGGTAGTCCAAATATCCTGACAATATTCCCTAATGGCACGATCGGAGGAAAACTTACCGATGCGAGCGGTATTTAAAATGGATTTGCGCGTCCATTCCTGGGGATTTTGGTAAGCCAGATTGACTTGATCTTGACAGTCTACATAGGCTTGATAATCGGCAAATAACAGATAGGGATCGTGATAGAGCAAATTATCCACTA
>JBEAPM010000224.1:0-15378 GCA_041164445.1 Cyanobacteriota bacterium | reverse complement strand
CATATCGACTTGGGTAGCAGCAGTGGGCTTCAAAGAAAGCGGTGACATGGTTATCCTCCACTGAAAGTAATTACTCTGATCCGGATTGACAGCCACTAGAATCAGCTTTCTATCAACATCTATAGATGACAGGACAGTCCAGCAAGACTAATGACGATAAAAACAGCAAAAAGGTTTCAAAAGGTACAGCTTTTCCTCGGGAGCCACTCAGGCGGGGCACTCCCAAAGGAAATGCTGCCGGTAGAACTCCCGGTCTAAATTTGCCTCGATTCTAGGAGAAGTTTTTCAGAACGTAAAGGAGAAGATGGGTGTGGAGATCCCTAGGGGGCGTGGGGAACGATAAAGCCTGCCCCGATACACAACAAGGGCGCAAAAAAGGCGCAAAGGGCAACCAACTGAAGGCGGCAGAGTGCGGTGCTTCGGGCTGCACTCTGCCAGTAAATTTTTTCGCTTTCAGTGGCAAGCCGCGCAAAAAACGGCGCAAAGAATAGGGCAGAGTTAGGGTAGGGTAGGTAAAGATTTGAGGCTACCAACTGAAGCTGAAAGAGTACGCCGCTTCGGGCTGCACTCTGCCATTAAATTGTTCCGCTTTCAGTGGCAAGCCAGATTTTAGGGGATCTTGGGATTTCGGTTCCCAGCTTCTCTACCGTACCGTCTCATTCATGGAGGATCCTACCGTTTATACCCGTCCTTTAGCCCGTCTCATTGAAGAATTTCAGAGATTGCCTGGCGTAGGGGCAAAAACTGCTCAGCGCCTCGCACTACATGTTCTCAATCGCCCGGAAGCAGAAGTAGAGGCCCTTGCCCAAGCGTTGCTGGATGCCCGTAAAAAAGTAGGGCACTGCACCGTATGTTTCCACCTCTCCGCAGAGCCGGTGTGTGAAATCTGTCGATCGCTGCATCGGGATATGCGGTTTATCTGCATTGTTGCGGATTCCCGAGATTTAATTGCGTTGGAAAAGACCCGCGAGTATAAAGGCTTATACCACGTTTTAGGAGGGCTCATTTCCCCCATGGACGGTATTGGCCCAGAACAACTGAGTATTCAGGCGCTGGTGCGCCGCGTCAGCGAGCAAAAACCGGAGGAGGTCATTTTGGCCCTCAATCCCAGTGTGGAGGGAGAAACCACCACCCTCTATGTGGGACAACTCCTGAAGCCCTTTACCCGCGTCACTCGTATTGCCTTTGGCTTACCCATGGGAGGGGATCTAGAATATGCCGATGAAGTGACTTTGGCCCGCGCCCTGGAAGGACGGCGAGAATTGTAAGGCAATATCACGCTATCCACTTTGCCTCAAAACTTATTTCAGCAAAGAGAGAAACTTATTTAAATATTCAAAGGTGGTGGCATAGGTCACCGTCGGCTGATCATAGCCCTTCAACTGCACTTGACCTTTGCGGAAAGGAGTCGGGCGCTTGGCCAAGAGGGGCTGGGTAAATTCATAGGTCATTTCTCCCAAAGCCAGATCACAGCCAATTTGTTTGGTTGCGGTTTCCAAGCGAAAGGCTGCATTTACAGTATCCCCGAGGGCCGTATAGTCTGGTCGTTCTCCGGTACCGGTATTGCCCACCATGGCATATCCGGTGTTAATCCCCGCCCCAATTTTGAGGGGGAAGGGTAAGACGTAATTTTTCTGAATCTCATTGGTCATCTGCTGGAGGGCGCTCACGGCTTTGAGGATATTGAGCATTTCATTTTCCTGAACCCCTTGGGTGCCATGGATCCATACGGCCATCACCGCATCTCCAATGTATTTATCGACCCAACTGCCATAGTCACCAATAATTTTTCCGGCTTTGCGGAACCAACTGCCAATCATTTCCGACAGCATTTTTTCGTCCATCTGACGGGTTAGCCCCGTAAAGTTGCGAATATCAATCACCAACACTGAAATCATGCGACGCACATTCAGGGCAACCGTTGCGCTGACTTCCTGAGAGTCTTCGTCATTCCCCGTGTCTACCAGGGTCATACTAGACGGACAGCAAAACTCTAACTCTGTCTGTCCAAAAGTTACATTATCACCATGACTGAGGGTAACGGGAATGCTAACGCGGCGACCATTCACAAAAGACCCATTGCGGCTTCCCAGATCGATGAGATAGTATTCTCCATTTTCCATACATTGGAGCATGGCATGGTTACGGGAGATCCAGCGATCGGTTAAGACGAAATTATTGTCATCATTGCGACCAATAGTCCAACAATGACTATCGACTAGTGGCAGGTAACGCTCACCGTACTCAGTGCGTAAAATCAGATGTGGAACCGACTGCACAGGCGTTACGGCTAAACAACAACAAGAAACGGAAAGATGAACGGACAGCCCGACTAAAAGCCGGAGTTGGTAGTCGCAAGGTGATCTCTGGAGACATCATAGCGTAACACTGCCAGAAGTAACACCATCAGAACCTGAGAAAAAAGCTACCCTAAGCAACATCTTGGGTCTTCTTTTGAATCAGTTCAACCTTATAGCCGTTAGGATCCTCAATAAAGGCAATCACCGTTGTCCCGTGCTTCATGGGGCCGGGTTCTCGGCTCACGATTCCACCTTTGTTTTTAATCTCTTCGCAGGTTGCGTAAATATCATTTACTTCTAGGGCGATATGACCATAGGCGTTCCCGAGATTGTAGGTGTCAACGCCCCAGTTATGGGTCAGTTCTAAAACGGCTTCCTCTGATTCTTCCCCATAACCCACAAAGGCTAGGGTGAATTCTCCCCCAGGATAGTCTTTGCGTCGGAGCAGTTTCATCCCCAACATATTACAGTAGAAATCTAGGGACTTTTCGAGATCCCCCACGCGGAGCATGGTGTGTAGAATGCGCATAGCAAATCCGAGGGTTGAGGAGATAAAGACACTTGCTGAACTTACTCTAGCGGATCTGTGGGTTCCTGTAAAATGAATCATGTTCACTCAATAGCAGTGCGCAATAGCCTCTCAGTGAAAATCCTGACGTATGCACCTGTGCGTTCGCCTGCACCTAGACAATGCTCAACCCAAGCAGGGGGTCAGGAGCTTGGTTGCCCGGCAGGTGGTAAAGGTAAAAACCTCGATCGAGGTTTCTGTCAGTGATCTGAAGTACAAGCCGTTGATCCGCAAGTGGGGTTAAGATTTTCAATACTGATCTAATCGATCTAATCAGCTTGCCCAGATCTACTTCAAGGTTCCCATTACCACTGATAAGGAATCAGATTTGTATCAAATGACAAACGCTGTTCATCTGGTGAATCTACCTGAAAAGCAACTGAGTTGAGATGCAAAGCAAAAGCTTCCCGCTCCCCAATCGCCTGAAAACCATGCCATATACCTGGGGGAATCTGTACCAATTTAGGAGATAACTCGCCCAAAAAGATCGTGTTAATTTTGTCTTTGGTTGATGAGTTTTCCCGATTATCGTAGAGAACAAGTTTCAACATTCCTACAACAACGGCAATTTGATCGATTTGTGTTTCATGTCTGTACCAGGCTTTGATGATACCTGGTAAAGTGGAAGTGATATATACTTGTCCAAATCCGGGAAAGATCTTATCGTCGGCTCTTTGAACCTCCATCAGTCGTCCTTTTTCGTTAGGCAATAGTTTGAGATGGCAAACCTGCACACCTTCTATCCATTGGTCGATCGATTGTCCTGACTCTAACATAGCTAAAGACTTAAGAGTAATTTGTTCTTATAATAACAGCAATTCTCATTATGGAAACATTGCCCGGAGCATGGCTTCAACTACAGCAGTCCTAAATCAGTTGTAAGGCCTAGACTGCTGACTGCTGAAACCGTTGTGTGATGTGCGCCAAGCCCACACTACATAACCCATTGAGGATTGCTGTATACTAATCTATGGTAAGGGAAACTTAGCTAATGCTATATACCATGAGCAACACGACTACTAACTTTGACCATGTGAAATTATTTCTCTTCACTACAGATACATTATTAGCTAAGCAAGCCGAGCAAGCAGGAGTTGACTGCATTATCGTAGACTGGGAACAGAGTGGCAAACGGCAACGCCAGATTAGTTATTCAACCGAAATCAACTCAGATACGCCAGAAGATGTGGCTGCTCTTGCTGAAATTCTCACCATTCCAATTACGGTGAGAATTAATCCCTTAGACAAAAATACGGCTCAGGAAATCCAGATTGCTCTAGATTCTGGCGCTCAGATTATCATGCTACCAATGGCAAAAAATCCGAAGGAGGTAGAACAATTTATTTCCTTGGTCAATGGAAGAGCACAAACCTTAGTCCAAATTGAGACTCAAACATTAGTTGAACAGTGTCATGAGCTTCGGAACCTAGACTGGAACTATGCTTATCTCGGGCTGAATGATTTAATGATTTCACGGCAAAAAACCTGGATTTGGGATTTGCTTGAGGATGGCACAGTCGAGCAAATTTTTCAAGTCTTAGAGAACCGCCAGGTCGGATTTGGTGGAGTCACTAGAATTAGTGGCGGTAAGCCTGTACCGTTTCTAGAGATCCTGCACGAGATGGCGCGTCTCAATTGCCATTTAAGTGTTTTAAGGCGTACCTTTAAAAGCGAAATAATAGGGCGGAATCTGCAGGCTGAAATCCAAGCTATTCGGGCTGCTTGGGTCGCTGCACGTCTCCGCAGTCCAGAAGCGGTATTACAAGATCATCTCGCATTTTTCGAGAGACTGCGAGCTACCAAAAAAAATGCTACATTTTAGAGGACTTCAATTAAAAGCTGAAGAATAATTTATGGATGTAGCTGTAATCATACCGTTATTCAACGGCTCTCAATGGATTCGCCAAACACTGGAGTCAGTATTCTCCCAATCTCAACCGCCGAGGGAAGTGGTGGTGGTTGACGATGGCTCCCAGGATGAATCCCTAGATATTGTCAAGTCTTTTCCTGGTGTAATGCTGCTGAGAAATCCTGATAAGGGTTCCCATTGTGCCCGCAATTTTGGACTACAACATACGACTGCGCCTCTGGTGGCATTTCTCGATCAGGATGACATTTGGCATCGGGATCATCTGCATCTTCTCAGTACAATTCTTAATGAATTTACTGAATGTCCTGCTGCTGTGGCTAATTGTTCTTCTTTCTATCAAGAAAGTAAGCTGGTTTTTCCATCTCCAGCCCTCAAGCCTCGATCCTTCCATCCTTGGGAAGCTTTTCCTGTCAATTCTATATTTACTCCTTCTTCAGTTGTCATGAGACGCAGTGCCTTAAATTTAATTAATGGCTGGCCAACACGGTTTACTGGAATTGGTGTAGATTATTACACTTGGTTAAGGTTAGGTGTTAATCAATCTCTGATTAGAAACTCTAGGGTTACGGTTGGATACCGTCAGCACAATAATTCCCAAGGAATGATGTTGCGATTACAAAATACGCAAAGCTTAATAGATACTCATATAACAATCTTGGAAGATGCCCTTTCTTATCGACTTTCGGTCTGTCCAGAGGATGCTTTGCTTCTTAAAAATAGATTGGATTCATTAACTAATATGTCAAATATTATCAAAGGAGCAATTACCTTTAATCAATCACTACTTGTTAATTCAGCTATCACCTTTGAAGAAAGACTGGCTGATGAGTCAATTTATTTTATTGGCTCAATGTGTGACTTACTTTTATGGCTTTTGGATCCTTACTTAGATCCCCAGGAAGCTGTCCTATCAACTCTTCTTGAATATTGGCCAAGTAAAGCGGATAAAACACGCAAATGTTTTAGAGAACGAATTGCCTGGAGCAAAAAGCTTCCTCAGCATTTATTAGCCCATCCGTTTGACCTGCGTTGGTGGGCTTTATTAGCAGAATTTGCAAATATAATTAATAAGAAGGCTTTCTTAGTAGAGTTTGCCAATATGATTAGTCAAACAATGCTCAAAAAAAGTACTTAATAGATATGGATAAGAAAAATTCACAAGAGCCATTGCAAGCTTTTACCCACTCTGTTAAAATCCTACTAAGTTATGGAGTAGAAAAAGCTAGATATTTGTTAAAAGATAGACAATACGATCCCCCTAAAAAACCAATCGAAATTTTAAAGAAACTAGGAACTAACTCTACCGAACACCTTAACAAGCGTTCTTTATATAGTCATCTATTAGGAACGTATCGGATCTTAAAAAAATGGAACGCACCTGAACAAGTTTGCTTGGCAGGTCTTTATCACAGTATCTATGGCACTTATAACTACAGAAAATGTGTCGTTAACCTAGAACAAAGAGACATAATTGAGGACGCTATTGGCGTTGATGCTGAGAAATTAGTTTACTATTATTGTCTGGAAGATAGAAATCATTTCTCTTCTAATTTTGAGCGAATTAATGAATTCAAGCTGAGAACTTGGCTTGGGAAAAAAGAAATGTCACTTACTCAAGAAGAATTTAGTGCTTTGATAACCATTCGTTTAGCAGATCACTTAGAACAATTGCCCTATACCCGCGACTATTGTCATCAAGAATTTTATCTTAAATCCAAACCTTTCTTAACTGAAAAAGCCTTTGATGATTTTCTCATTGCCTATGATCCAGCAGTCCTAAATCAGTTGTAAGGACTAGACTGCTGAAACCGTTGTGTGGTGTGCGCCATTTAGGATTGCTGTAAGGAAAAATATAATATTACCCAAAGGCTACCAACTTAAGGCGGAAGAGTGCGGCGTTTCGCGTCGCACTCTTCCATTAAATTTTTTCGCTTTCAGTGGAAAGGCTACCCAAAAAAACTTAATTAATTAATAAGTTAAGTCGTAACTGCTTGCCGCAATAAAAAAGAGATATTGACTTTGAATTACCCCAAATGAGCAAAAGCTTTTGAAAGAATTAGGTCTGGGCAAGAGATCAAGGACGATCGCGCTACAAAATTCTCTCAAGGTCTGCGGGAACGGTGGCAGCCTCATCTCCTATAGGTGAGGCAACGCGATGAGGATGACTTGCTCTGGGCGCTTCTCCTCAAGGAATGGGTGCGATCGAGTACAATAGAGGAGTTTTGTATCTTGTTGGGTTTCCCCTTGAGCCTAGACATTCGTAAGTTATTTCCCTTTCCCTTAGACCCCTTTCAGCAGGACGCGATCGATGCGCTGGAGGCAGGACATTCGGTGGTGGTGTGTGCCCCTACGGGCTCGGGGAAGACTTTGATTGGGGAGTATGCCATTCATCGTGCTTTGGCACAGCAGAAGCGAGTCCTCTATACCACGCCGCTGAAAGCGTTATCGAATCAGAAGTTGCGGGATTTTCGTCAGACCTTTGGTGTGGATCAGGTGGGGTTGTTGACGGGGGACATTTCCATTAACCGGGATGCTCCGGTGCTGGTGATGACTACGGAAATCTTCCGCAATATGCTCTATGGTACCCCCATTGGCCAGGTGGGCACTTCGATGGAAGGGGTGGAAACGGTGGTGCTGGATGAGTGCCATTATATGAACGATCGCGATCGGGGGACGGTGTGGGAAGAATCGATTATTTATGCACCGCCGACGGTACAACTGGTGGCCCTCTCCGCAACGATCGCGAATAGTGATCAGCTAACGGACTGGATCGGGGAAGTCCATGGCCCTACCAATCTCATTTATTCTGACTTTCGTCCCGTGCCCCTGCATTTTGGCTTTTGCAGCACTGCCGGTCTCTTTCCCCTCTTGGATCCGTCGGGACAGGCGATTCATCCTGGCTTTAAAAATCAACTCAAGAAGGCGAAGGGCAAACCCACCCGCAGACAACCGGAAGCCCCCAGTATTACCTTTACCGTCAATCAGTTGCGGGAACGGGATATGTTACCGGCCATTTACTTTATTTTCAGCCGACGGGGCTGTGATAAAGCGGTGGCGGAATGTGCCGAACTGAATCTGGTGACTCCGGCGGAAGCAGAAATTCTCAAAGCCCACCTTGAGGAATTTGCTCAGTACAATCCTGAAGCGCTCCGCACCAATCAAGTGGAAGCACTACAGCGGGGCATTGCTGCGCACCATGCGGGGGTGTTACCGGCTTGGAAGGGGTTAATTGAAGAATTGTTTCAGCAAGGCTTGGTTAAGGTGGTCTTTGCAACGGAAACCTTAGCGGCCGGGATTAATATGCCTGCCCGTACTACGGTGATTGCGGCGTTGTCCAAGCGCACCGATGAAGGGCATCGTTTACTGTTCCCCTCCGAATTTTTGCAAATGGCGGGGCGGGCTGGTCGCCGAGGCATGGATGAGCAGGGCTATGTGGTGATTGTGCAAAGCCGCTTTCAGGGGCTAAAAGAAGCGTTTTACCTGGCCACCGCAAAGGCGGATCCCCTGGTGAGTCAATTTACCCCCAGCTATGGCATGGTGCTGAACCTGCTGCAAATTCACACCCTAGATCAGGCGAAAGAACTGGTGGAACGGAGTTTTGGTCGCTATTTGGCCCTCCTGACCCTTAAACCCCAGCAGGAAGCGATCGCTGCTTTAGATCGGGAGCGGTTGGAGTTACTGAGTCAACTAGAGGGCATCGACTGGGATCAGTTGGAGCAATACGAAAAACTGAAGGGACGGCTCAAGGAAGAAAAACGCTTACTGAAAATTTTGCAGGATCAGGCGGAAGAAACAGTGGCGAGCAGTATGGCCGTTGCCTTAAGCTTTGCCGTGGCGGGAACCTTGATCAGCCTCAAGGGCAAACACGTACCGGTGCCCAGTCCCTTACCTGCTGTTTTGTTTACCAAATTAGCGAGCGATCGGGAATACCCCTATTTGGTGTGTCTGGCTGCCGATAACCACTGGTATGTGGTCACCACCAGTGATGTGGTGGGGTTGCACGGCGAACTGTGTCGGCTGTCTGAGGTGGATCACTTGCCCCTCGTGAGTGGGCTGGAAGCCCGGCCAGGATACCGACGACGGGGGGATGGTGCCACTTGGCCCCTCAGTCAGAAAGTGGGACATCTGCTCGATCGTCACAGTGCCAGTCTGTCCATTACGGATACTGCCGAGGAGGTGCAAGCCCAATCGGCCCGCATGAGTGCGATCCAAACTCAAGTGGAGAATCATCCCGTCCACCGTTGGGAAAGTCGGGGGCGGCTCTTGAAACGGCAAAAGCGCCTGGCTCAAATTGAGGCAGATTTAAGCGATCGTCGGGAAAAATTGCAGCGCTATTCCCATCGCCATTGGGAAGAATTTATCAGTTTGATGGATGTCCTCCGAGAGTTTGACTGCCTCCAGGGGCTCATCCCCACTGCCCTGGGGGAAACCGTCTCTGCCCTGCGGGGAGATAATGAACTCTGGCTTGGGCTAGCCCTCACCTCCGGTACCTTAGATGACCTGCCCCCCCACCATCTGGCCGCCGCCTGCCAAGCCTTGGTGGCGGAGGTGTCCCGCCCGGATGTCTGGATTCGTTACCCCGTCCCGATCGCGGTGGTGGAAGCCATGGGCCCGTTACGGAGTACCCGTCGTCGTCTCTTTCAAGTGCAACATCGTCAGCAAATTGCCCTGCCCGTCTGGTACGAACTCGAATTCATTGGCCTCTGTGAGCAGTGGGCCTTGGGGGTTAGTTGGATGGATCTCTGTAGCAACACCAATTTGGATGAAGGGGATGTGGTGCGGATTATCCGTCGCACCCTAGACTTTCTCAACCAAATTCCCTATGCGCCCCACCTGAGTGAAGAGCTAAAACGCAATGCGATGCGGGCCATCCACCTGATCGATCGCTTCCCCATCCGCGAAGTGATTGCGATGCCGGAGGCCGCAGCCGATTTGGTGAGTGAGGTGGAAATGGATGACGATGAGGATGAAGAGACTGATCCAAATGATGCCAGTCCGTGAATCGAGAGCCCCTTTACTGGACTGGGCGTTGCTTGACACAGACTTCCGGTTGGGGATCATCTTGGGCAAAGTTACTTAAATAAGACTGTAGCCATTGACAGCTTTCCGTAATCAATTCGGCACCAGATTGAATGGGCCAAATCTTAGCGGTTCCATCCTGTCCGGCGGTGACAAACCAACGGCGATCGGGGCTGACTGCGATGCTTTGCACGTCTCCGTAATGATTATTCTTAATTTCCACGATTTTGTGTCCCTCCAGATCCCAAATGCGGGCAATTCCGCCCCAAGAAATGGTTTTCACCCAGGGCAGATTGGGCACAAAATAGGCTTCTTTCGTACCATCATCATTCAAGTTCAATTCCGTGGTTTGAATTTGCTGACCCTGATCGCGCCAGAATTGAAACGAGAGGGAAGAATCCGATCGCTCCACTAAAAGAATGGGGGCAAATCCTGATTCTGCTCTCTTCTGATCCGGAGCCTTCTCAAAGGTAATCGAGAGGACTTGACCGTTCACGGGATTTTCCGCTAAGTTCTCATTTAAGATTGCATTGGCCTCGCCACGATCGCTTTGCCAAACTTGGACTACTCCTGTCCCTTGCACCGTGATTAACCATTCACCATCCGGACTAAACTGGGTCAAGTAGATCTCAGCATTCCCTTCTTCATTGCCAAAGTCCTTGCTCCATTGTGGCTGACCATCCGCCTGCCAATATTTGATTTGACCAAGGACATCTGTGGTGACAAAGCTATTATTCAAGGGATGAAAGGTTAGGGTTTGTAAGGGATTTTGATGGGGACGAAAACTGAGAAACTGCTCTCCTTCAAGGTTCCAGATATAGACTTGCCCCGTGCTCGATTGCACTGCAATACGATCGCTCTGAGGACTCACTTGCAGGTGGGATAAGGTATTCAACTCAGATTCTGAGGTGAGTAAGGTGCGGCCATAATCCAGTTGAGAAGAGCGCAACGATCGCATCTGAATGACTTGTCCTTTTTGAGGATCTTTCGCTAGCCAGAGCAACTGTTGACTATCGGGACTAAAGATCACTTCCTGTACCTGACTCCACTGCCGCAGTTTCTGGGGGGCTCCCTGTTCCAGATTGATTGACCAAAGTTCTAGTGAGCCAGTGGTGGTGAGGGTGACTAAAAACTGACCATCGGGACTATAGCGGACGGTGTTGATGGGTTCACCCGTGCCGTATAAGGTATAGCGTTGATGATCCTCCAGGGACCAGGAACGGGCCTGTCCTCCCTGACTGAGGGTCACCAAAAAGGTGCGATCGGGACTCAGGTTGAGGGTTTTAATGCTACTCGCTCCCAAATCAAAGGCAAATTTCTGCCAGCCGTCTAGGCTCCAAAACCGGAGCATTCGATCCTGCTCTCCCAGGCTAATGATGCCTTTAAGGTCTTTGTTGTGGGTCTGGGGAGTCTGACCTGGGGGCGTTGTCTCTTGGTTAAAGTGGAGGGATTGAATGGCCCCGGTGTGGGCAAAAATCTGACGTTGCAATTGTAACTGGCGATCCCATAGCCGCAGGACTCCCCCTGCCGATCCCGTTGCAATCACAATGGCAGGAGACTCCGTGCCGGTCGCTGGTGGAGCGGATCGCGGAAAGTCGGGAGAAATGGCGATGGAATGAATGGGTTGGTTAGAAACGGTTTGCCGTCTTAGAGGTTGTTCTAGGGGAGACCCCTGCCCTTGACCGAGGGCCCCAATTTGCCAGAGTAGTAACTCACCGTTTTCGTGACCCGTTAGTATAAAGTCTCCTTGGGGACTAAAGGCAAAGCTGGAGATGGGGGCAGGGGTCTTTAGGGAGGCCAGCCGATCCCCTGCGATCGTCCAGAGTTCGGCTTGTTGATTTTCATTGAGGGTCAACACCTGCTGTCCAGAGGGACTAAACACCGCCTCAACGATCGCCTCTGGACTGGCAAACTGGGCCTGCTCCGTTCCTTCCCAGTCCCAGCGGTAGACGGTGCCCCCTCCCGCCGTGAGTAGGCTTTGACTATCGGGACTAAAGGTGAGGCTAGTGAGGGCCTCTGAGTGGGCAGACCAAGTTTGGAGGATCGCCCCCGTTTCTAAACTCCACAGACTCACCTCACCGGATTTCCCCCCGGTGGCCAGGAGACGATCGTTTGCACTAATGGCTAAAAAGCCCACCTCTTGACGGGGGGTTTTCCACTCCAACTGTTTAGGGCCGTTGGGGTGCCACACTTGCAGGGTTCCATCCTGTTGATGGATGACTAGCCACTGGCCACTGGGACTCAATTGGATCACTTGAGCAGCCCACTCATTGGACTCATGGATATTTAATAAAATGTCTTGCAGGGTTCCCTGAACCTTGAGGGACAAATTTTTGTTCTTAATCCAAACATCCAGTAAAGAGGTGCGGAGTCGTCGTTGATAGGCATTGGTGGCCTGGATGAGGGCCTGGAGTTCCTTGCCTTCACTGAAGAGCAATTCCGCAGAAATGCGCAGGGTTTCCACGGTTTCTAACTCCGCTTTGCGAAGCTGGAGGCTACTAAATAAGGCCATACCCGTCATTAACACCCCCGCGACGGTGGAGGCGATCGCTAAGCGACGGGCTCGGTTGAGTTCCCGCTGCCGTTCTTGCTCCGCCCGTTGACGGTGTTGATCCTGAGCCTGTCGGCTGGCTTCAATGAACGATCGCTGGGCGGCTGTCACCAGAGGCGATCGTTTCTCCGTCAGTGCGCGATCTAACCAGGTTTCTGCGGTCGTTAGCTCATGATGCTGGAGCAACAAGGCCTCCGTTTGACCAGACTGAAGCCATTGCCGTGCCCGTAGTCCCCATTGGCTATGGACTCTCACATATTCTCGATCTAAGTCTAAAATGCGAATTAGATCCCCTACCCCTGTATGAAAATCTCGATTGTGGTGGACAAAATCAATCCAATCTCGTTCTTCCATCTGCTGAAAGAGGGGCAAAATCTCTTGTAAGTTCGTTGACAAGTCTTCCCCGGATGGGGCAAACAGCGAGGGATCGAGGGGGCGATAAACCACGGGAATGAAGCGCTTTTGTAAACTCATGACATCCTGCAGCAAGCTTTGTGCCTGGGGATCCTGTAGCAGAGAAGGCGAAACGATCGCAATGCAGTTGGCCGCTTCCAAGAGCATTTTCTGGCACTGTTCAAAGGCATCCGATGTTTCTGGGTTCAGGTAATCCCCCGCAAACCAGGTCGATCGTCCCTGCACTTGAAGGGACTGATTAATCCGAGTGGCAAACCCCTGATCCAGTGCGGCATAAAGCAAAAAGACTTCGACTTCATCGGCAGGCGGGGTCGTGCTACTGACCCGGATGTAATCTTCCTGAAGTACGGTATAAAACCCCTTTTTGATCTCCTGGGCTAACTGTAACCAAGACTGGGCCTGAATCAAGCGATACCCTTGCAGTAACAACCGAGGATTGTAGCGATGCCCTTTCCACAGTAACGATCGCATCAGCAAATCCGTTTGCTGCTCATGGAAACTGGCATCTTTAGACAATTCCTGACTCAGTTGCTTCAATCCGGCTTCAGAAAGGGTTGAGGATCCTGGCTTAAATAGCTTAATAAAATGCAGATTTTTTAATTGTTCAAAGGTATTATTGCGCTCTTTGGACTCTAACCGATTATAGATTCGGTTTAAGGCTCGTCCGGAATCATTAGTGGGCTTCAGGTGGAGCTTTTCTAAAACCGCTTTATTCGTGTCACCCTGATCTAATTGAATGGGAATAATGCGTTTTTCTAAGTTAAATGCATGGGCTAATTCCTTCTGACAGCCCTTGGACTGTTGAGTATGGCTCGAAAAGAAGTAGATAAAATTATCTGCCGCTTCGATCGCTCTAAAGGTTTTATCTTGTAAACTGCCACTGGAATCTAAATCTAGCTTACGATTCCACACTAACCAACCCTCATGCAGTAACTTCCAATAGAGCACCATCGCAAGCTGTTGATCTTCATCGGCATAGCAAAGATAAATATGACTATGCTGATTGCGATCGGCTAAATAACTTTGGCTAATAAAGCGACAATGCAGATCGGAGGGAATGCAAGGGGGTTGCTCCGTGAGAAAATTGGTTTTCAACCACTGTAGCGACTGGGGTAAGGCTTCCCCCACTAATAAGTAATCGGAACGTTGTTGATAGCGATCCCAGGTTAGGGCCGCTTTGAGATAAGTGGTATGTTGATGAACATAGGTTTCGTGGCGATGAATGACCGACAATAATCCTTGGAGAGATTGTTCAAAATCATCTTGATCTTCCCGAAAGAAGATCCAGTTAATTTTACTAATAGCGGGGTGCATTTTACTAAAGGCAGAATGCTTGCCTTCCGCTACAAAATGTTGCCAAGCCGATTCCGTGCCTTGGGGATTCCGTTGCTGCCAGGTTTCTTGATTAATTTCTTCGACATGAAGCAGGGGAATAATCCGTTTGTTGTACTGAAGGGCCAGATCAATTTCCAGGCGACAATAGGGAGAGTGAACGGAATGAGGTGAAATAATAAAGAGAAAATTATGGGTCGTTTCAATACCATCATCAATTTGTTTTTGATAATCTACCCCTAGGGGAATATCTGCAAAGTCAAACCAAACTTTCAGACCTTCCTGACTTAAGCGATCGTAAAGTTTAGAGGCTAAGGCTTTACTATCGGCACGGCCATAAGAGATAAAAGCATCTTGGTATTCAATCATGGTGCAGCAAGGGTAGATAGATCCTGAGCGTAGATGACTTTTTTATAGGGTTTTAAGTAGGATAATTTGGGCTCTGCAAACTGGAGTTCTTGAATCTGGTAGGGAGGATAAACCATACAATAGCCGGTATCGGCTGCCGCCTGCACAAAACAGACCCAGGCCCGAGGCGTTTGGAGTAGGGGATCCCTGCGGCGGGGCCCACTCTGAAACGTCCAGGACAAGCCAAAGCGCTCAGCCATTTCTACACTTTGGGTTTTCACTGCTAAATCTACACCGTTCACCCGTAAGTCCGCCGTCCACGACTTTTGGGAACCGAGGTAAATCTGGTAATCCGGCCCGTCCACCGCCTGTCCCAGCCGAACAAAGACCGCTTTCACGGCTTCTTCACCTATTTTACTGAGCCAATGGTCTAAGCGAATCTTGTCTAGATTGCGTTGCTGGCTATCTTCGTAGCCGTGTCCTGGAGTTCCTACGGTGGAGGTAACTGCTGCGGCGAAGGTCTGGGCTTTTTCTCGTAAGGGGGCGGGAACAGTCACCCGCTGGGGAGACAGGAAGTATCGCATGACTGATCGCTATGCTGTAGTGCAAAGGATAGAGGCTAAGTCTGGCGGGAATCGCCGCATCAGCTTGCCTGTTTTCCGATTGACTGGGACGATCGTGACCTGGGCGGTGACGTAGAGCAAAGTCTGATCTAGGGATCGCAGTTCATAATCCCAGATACAGCGAACGCCTTGGACGGGATGAATGGTGGCGTGCCAGAGCAATGACTCCCCCATTTTGGCCGCCCGGTGATAACGAAGATTTAAGGCTACCACCATTAAGTCGCAATCCTGGGCGGTGATGTCGGTGTAGGGTAGACCTTGATGATCGAGAAAGGCAACCCGAACTTCTTCCATCCAATTGACATAAGCACCATGCCAAACCACCCCTGCATAGTCCGTGTGGTGGGGATACA
>JBEAPM010000223.1:0-4963 GCA_041164445.1 Cyanobacteriota bacterium | reverse complement strand
CGCATAGAACAGTAAAAGCCTATGAGAATTCTGGATAGGTGGAGATGCTTCTGCTTTTTCATACGCCTGGAAGCTGTTAGACCATCCCCTGTGCATTTCTCGACGTGTAAATGGTACCGGTGCCATTACATTAACTATCTTAGTCCTGATTGACAACTTATTAGATAATAAGAATAACAAAATCCCGCCCTCCTCAGAAGACGGGATCTTTATTCCCTCAATTGGGTTTAACCGGTCTAGCTGCCACTAATCCGGGCGATGTCGCGGGCATTTTCCTCGAAAGCGGCTGCCAGGGCATCGTCACCACTGAGACCGGCTTCCATGGCAGACTTGATGTGCTGCAGGACGCGCTTGTAGTCTCGGGGCATGACGCGGATGAACTGGGGAATAGTGCTTTCCCAGTTGTCCAGTAACGCCTGGGCGACGGTACTACCGGTGTACTTGGCATGGTTTTGGATCATGTCGTGGACTTCGCGGATCTCTTCGGGATCGTCCAGGGGTTCGAGATCTACCATTTCAGGGTTGCAGTGCTGGGCAAAGTTCCGATCGCGATCGAGGATGTAGGCAATACCACCACTCATGCCTGCGGCGAAGTTGCGTCCCGTTTGACCCAGAACAACGACTTTACCGCCGGTCATGTACTCACAGGCATGATCCCCTACGCCTTCCACCACAGCCCGCACGCCAGAGTTGCGAACACAGAAGCGCTCACCGGCCAGTCCGCGGATATAGGCTTCGCCGCTGGTGGCTCCGTAGAAGCCAACGTTGCCGATGATGATGTTCTCTTCCGGGACAAAGCTGGAGACTTTGGGGGGATAAAGGATTAGTTTGCCCCCACTGAGCCCTTTGCCGAAGTAGTCGTTGGCATCTCCTTCGAGTTCTAGAGTTACGCCTTTGGGAACGAAGGCCCCGAAGCTTTGTCCGGCACTGCCGTGGAAGTGGAGATACACGGTGTCTTCGGGTAAGCCATCCCAGTGCCGTTTGGTCAGTTCATTGCCGAGGATGGTTCCGACGACACGGTTGGTGTTTTTAATGGGTAGGGTGGCCCGGACTTGTTCACCCTTTTCGATCGCTCCCTGACAGAGATCCAGTAATTGGGTAATGTCCAGGGATTTATCCAAACCGTGATCTTGGGGAATCTGGCAATAACGGCCCACACTGGCATCCACTTCTGGTTGGTACAGCAGTTTAGACAGGTCAATTCCTTTGGCTTTCCAGTGATCGATCGCTTTTTTGGCTTCTAGGGCATCGGTACGACCCACCATTTCGTTGATGCTACGGAACCCCAGTTGTGCCATCCACTCCCGCAGTTCCATGGCAATGAAGCGCATGAAGTTGACGGTGTGCTGGGGATCGCCGGTAAAGTACTGCCGCAGTTCGGGATTTTGGGTCGCAATACCCACGGGACAGGTGTTTTTATGACAAACCCGCATCATGATGCACCCGAGGGTGACTAAGGGTGCGGTGGCAAAGCCGTATTCTTCGGCCCCCAGCAGGGTGGCGATCGCTACGTCTCGTCCAGTTTTCATTTGTCCGTCAGTTTCCACGGCAATGCGGCTGCGGAGGTTATTCAGAACCAGGGTCTGATGGGTTTCCGCTAGGCCTAACTCCCAGGGCAGTCCGGCGTGTTTGATGGAGGTTTGGGGGGAGGCTCCGGTGCCGCCATCAAAGCCGGAAATGAGTACTACATCCGCATGGGCTTTGGCAACCCCCGCCGCGATCGTTCCCACGCCCACTTCCGACACCAGCTTGACACTGATCCGGGCTGCGCGGTTGGCATTTTTCAGGTCATGAATTAACTCCGCAAGGTCTTCAATGGAGTAAATGTCGTGGTGGGGGGGCGGTGAAATCAGTCCTACACCGGGGGTGGAGTGGCGGGTTTTGGCAATCCAGGGATACACTTTCAGTCCTGGTAGCTGTCCCCCTTCACCGGGCTTAGCCCCCTGGGCCATTTTGATTTGAATCTCTCGCGCTTGGGACAGGTAGAGACTGGTCACCCCAAAGCGGCCGGAAGCCACCTGCTTAATGGCACTATTTTTAGAGTCTCCCTGCTCATTGGTCCACGTGTAGCGCTCGGGATCTTCGCCCCCTTCCCCGGTGTTGGATTTGCCCCCAATCCGGTTCATGGCAATCGCTAAGGCTTCGTGGGCTTCTTTGGAGATGGATCCGTAGCTCATGGCCCCGGTTTTAAAGCGGCTCATGATGCTTTCAATGGCTTCCACTTCCTCTAGGGGAATGGGGTTCTGGGTTTTGAACTCCAGTAAATCCCGAATGCGGAAGAACTGTTGCCCATGTTCGTTAACTTTGGCCGCATACTGTTTGTAGAGTTCGTAGTCATTTTCCCGCACCGCCCGTTGCAGTAAGTGAATCACTTCTGGGGCAAACAGGTGTTCTTCTCCTTCCTTACGCCACTGGTAGTCCCCGCCTACGGGTAGGGTTTCCGCCTCTGGGGAACGATCGACAAAGCCTTGGTGGTGCCGCTGAATAGCTTCCTGGGCAATCACTGCGAGGTCAATGCCTTCCAACCGGGAGGCAGTCCAAGTGAAGTACTGATCAATCACGGAAGAGTGCAAGCCGATCGCTTCAAAGATCTGGGCTCCGCGATAGCTCTGGATCGTGGAAATGCCAATCTTAGAGCCAATCTTAATGACTCCTTTCGTCACTGCCTTGATGTAGTTCTTGCAGGCTTTCTCGTAATCAATCTTGCTGAGAATCCCTTCTTCGATCAGTTGGGCGATCGTTTCAAAGGCGAGGTAGGGGTTAATGGCACCACAACCATAGCCCAGGAGTACGGCAAAATGGTGGACTTCGCGGGGTTCACCGGACTCCAGCACGATACCGACGCGGGTACGGGTACCGTTGCGCACCAGGTGGTGATGCAGTCCCGCCACCGCAAGCAGAGCCGGGATAGGGGCATGGTTTTCGTCCAGATCCCGATCGCTCAGAATAAGAATATTCACACCGGACTCGATCGCCTGATCCGCCGCCGCAAAGAGACCTTCTAGAGAGGCTTGCAGGGCCGTCACTCCCCCACTGGGATCAAACAAAATGGGTAAGGCAGTGGACTGGAAGCCGGGCCGATCAATCTGTTTGAGGGCCAGGAGTTCCCCATCCGTAATGACGGGAGTAGCCAGTTGCAGCAGATGACAACTCTGGGGTTCTGGGTGTAGTAAGTTCCGCTCACTGCCGATCGTTGTCACGGGTGAGGTAATAATCGCCTCCCGAATGGAGTCAATGGGGGGATTAGTGACCTGGGCAAACAACTGTTGGAAGTAGTCATATAGCAGTTTAGGCCGATCGGAGAGGGCGGCTAGGGGCGTATCAGTACCCATGGCACCCACCGCTTCCACACCATTTTGAGCCATCGGGGTCAGCAGTAACCGCAGTTCCTCAAAGGAATAACCAAAGGCCCGCTGCCGCTGGAGTAAGTTTTGAGTTTTGAGTTTTGAGTTTTGAGTGGCTCCATTCCCCTCTTGGGGGGGAGTAGGGGTGGCTCCATTCCTCTCTTGGGAGGGGCTAGGGGTGGGTTGGTTCCCCTCTTGGGAGGGGTTAGGGGTGGGTTGGACTGGCAAGTCCTTCAGCTTCACTTGGTACTGATTCAACCACTGGCGATAGGGCTGGGCACTGGCCATGCCCTGTTTAATTTCCTCATTAGCGACAATGCGGCCCTCTTCCATATTCACCAGGAACATCCGTCCAGGCTCCAGACGACCCTTCTTCGCTACCCGTTCTGGTTCCACGGGCAATACCCCCGCTTCCGAGGACATGATCACTAAATCATCATGGGTCACATAGTAACGAGAGGGGCGCAGACCATTACGATCCAAGACAGCCCCCATCATTGTTCCGTCGGTGAAGGCAATGGAAGCCGGACCATCCCAGGGCTCCATCAAACAGGCGTGATACTCATAAAAGGCCTTGAGGTCATCGGGCATGGACTCGTGCTCTGTCCAGGGCTCAGGAATCATCATCATCACGGCATGGGGCAGCGATCGTCCTGACAGGGCTAGTAACTCTAGGGCATTGTCAAAAATTGCGGAATCACTCCCTTCTTGATCAATAACCGGCTTCATCCGCTGCAAAGACTCCCCAAACAAGGGCGACTCAAAGAGAAACTGGCGAGCGTGCATCCAGTTAATATTGCCCCGCAGGGTATTAATTTCGCCATTGTGGGCAATGTAGCGGTTGGGGTGAGCCCGTTCCCAACTGGGGAAGGTGTTCGTACTGAAGCGGGAGTGAACTAAACCCAGGGCACTCTCTAAATCCGGATCCTGTAAGTCCAAGAAGTAATCTTGCACCTGTAAGGGCGTGAGCATCCCCTTATAAATCATCGTCCGACAGGACAAGCTGGCCGGATACCAGTAGTTATCCAAACCACTCTGGCGAATTTCCAACTCCGATCGCCGCCGAATCACATAGAGCTTCCGCTCAAAATCTAAATCATCCGTCACCGCTGTGCCCCGACCGACAAAGGCTTGTAACATCGTCGGCTCCGATCGCTTCGCCGTTGCCCCCAAATCCCCATCATCGGTAGGCACCGATCGCCAGCCCAGAAAAACCTGACCTTCCTCCTGCACAATTGCCTCAAACTTCTGGCAACTCTTCTCCCGTACCGACGTTTCCGGTGAGGTGAAAATCAACCCCGTGCCATATTGACCCGCAGGAGGCAAGGTAATCCCCGCTGCAGGAGCCACCTTTTGTAAAAAGCGATCGGGCAACTGTAGCAAAATGCCAGCCCCATCACCACTATTGGGCTCCGCCCCCACCGCGCCCCGGTGCTCCAAATTCACCAGGATTTGCAGCGCCTGTTCCACAATCTCGTGAGACTTCTGCCCCTTGAGATGAACCACAAACCCGACTCCACAGGCATCATGCTCAAACCGGGGATCGTATAAACCTTGCTTTTGAGGCGCAAATGGGGAATTATTCATAGTCGATCGCTTCACAAACTTTTGTTAGGTCA
>JBEAPM010000222.1:0-3345 GCA_041164445.1 Cyanobacteriota bacterium | reverse complement strand
GGACGGTATGCGATCGCTGTTGCTGACCAGTTTTGATACTTGGTTACCCCACCACACTTTGAACAGTTCTGATGTGTTACTGGAAAAACTAAACGATCGCTGGCAAGGGGGACAGAGCATTCCACCTGCCCCCTATCACCTGCTGCGTCGGCTGCCGGTAGATAGCGATCGGGCCATGGAGCAGATTGAACAGAGCCTGCAGGAAACAACGCCTCAACTCATTGTCTGCTGTGGTATGGCGGAAAAACGGCACACCTTAGACCTAGAACAGCAAGCCTATCAAGAGGGCCACACCTTACAGACCAGCTTAGATCTCACGAAACTTGCCCAAGGTCTTCATCCGGTAGCCCTCAGTCAAGATGCGGGACGGTTTGTCTGCAATACGGTCTACTATCGAGTCTTAAATTTACTGTTGTTAGCGTTTCCTGAAACCGCAGCCCTCTTTGTTCATGTGCCCCTCTTACCCCCAGCCCAATCCAGTTGGTCTGCAGATGAGTTGGGGATTTTAGCAGCCTTTGAACTAGTTTTAAGCCGAGCCTGTTGGGCTTAACGCTGCAAGCGAAAACATTGAATGGCAGAGTGCGCCACACTCTTTTGGCTTAAGTGGGTCAGCGTAATTTGCAAGAAGACCGCAGGAAAACGTAGACCGGGGGAGTTTTACCGTACACTTTTCCTAGGATAATCCATTCTCACTCTCTTGCTCTTTCCTTGCCCATGAAGTTTCACCACACCTCGGATCAGACTGCTGATCATTCCCCCAGCCTTGAAGACCTTGAGCACATGATTAATCAACTCACAGAGCAGTTTCAAGGGGATGAAATAGCATTACTCAGTCTGCTCCGCCTTTTAGAACGATCGCACCAAACCATTCGAGAACAACACTTTCAACCCACCCTACCCCGCGATCGTCATCGGTTATATGCTCTGCTCCGGGAGATTGAAGCGGCAGGCGGATGGCCCTATATTCCCCGGATCCCCTTAAGACAGTTTCTCAAGCAACTGGAGCCCAAAGAGTAATCATCACCGTTTTGCGCAGGGGTTTGTGTTGCCCTGTGGAACCAGAAAATCCCTCGCTGAGGTGTAAAACCCGCCGTTATTTTCCACTCAAACTCAGGTCACCGTTCTATGTTTCACCTTGCTTTTCCCATTAACAATATTGCCGACACGAAAGCCTTTTATTGCCAAGGATTAGGCTGTACCTGCGGGAGAGAAACCCCTCGATCGCTCATTCTCAATTTAGGGGGACATCAAATTGTTGCCCATCTGATGGACGATCCCTTAGAACCCCAAGGTAGTATTTATCCCCGCCACTTTGGCTTAATTTTAGAGACAGAAGCTGAATGGGAAGCCCTCCGCGATCGGGCTCAAGAGCAGTCCTTACCATTCCACCAAAATCCCAAACATCGCTTTGCGGGTAGCATCCTCGAACACCGCACTTTTTTCCTCGAAGATCCCGCTCATAATCTACTGGAATTCAAATTCTATTTGCATCCCGAAGCTATTTTTGGGGCAGTGGATCAGGCCAAAATTGGCGACCCGGAATAACAGGGCTTAACTTTTTAGGTTGGGTAAAACAACTAGACTGCTGAAACCGCTGTGTGGTGTGAGCCCTTCGGTCGCACACCACATAACCCATTTCGGATCACCTCGATGAATGGTGGCGGGCAGAAAAACTGACCGATACCCATTTCCTCGGTCAGCCGATCGGCCCTGAGACTGTACTGTTGGAGGGCTGAAGCCCTGACTATAAGTTATCTCTACAAGCCATCTCTACAAACCGTTAGAAGCTATTCACTAACGTCTCCAATTGCCCCGAGTACTCTAACCCATAAAGTTCATCACAGCCGCCAATGGGACGATCGTTAATGAAAATTTGGGGAAGACTTCGCCGTCCACCAGCTCGTTCTGCCATCTGAGCCCGAGCTTCCTCATCGCCATCGATCGCATATTCCTGATACTTCAGGCCTTTCTGATCCAGCAGAGACTTGGCCCGAAGGCAAAAGGGACAATATTGCCAAGTGTAAATTTCAATGTTGATCATAGAAAAACCCCAGGATTGTCTTTACATTTCTTCATTAATTTAACTTGTGAGGGGTTCGGGGTGCTATAGGTTCTGCACTGTCCGGAAACGATCCGCACCGGGATCTATGATTATTAGCCGTCCACTAACGCATTGCCCAGTTCTCGCTGTTCATCTCAAGTGTTATCTATGGCCACGTTTCCCTGTCAAATTCCTCCCCCTCTGCAGCCCGGCGATCGTCTCATGGCGGTGGCCCCGAGTGGGACGCTGCGGGAATGGGAACGCTTTGAACAAGGTCTGGCCCTGTGGCGATCCCGGGGGTATGTCGTCGATCCCTCGCCCCACTATGCCGATCGCTGGGGGTATTTGGCGGGAACCGATGCTCAGCGTCGGCAAGCGCTTCAGGAAGCCTGGCAGGATCCTCAATACGCCGGTATTCTCTGTGTACGGGGAGGCTGGGGGGCTGCCCGTTTACTGGAGCAATGGCAATGGCCGCCTTTACCTCACCCCAAGTGGTTGATCGGTTTTTCAGATATTACCGCTTTACTGTGGTCCTTAGCTCAGGTCGGGATTTCCGGGGTACACGGCCCCGTATTAACCACGATCGCTCAAGAACCGCCAGAATCTCACGATCGCCTTTGGGCCTGGCTAGAAGGTCATCGGCCCTTAGCCCCGCTGCGGGGAACGCCGTGGCAAACCCGCCCCACCGTCCAGGGCTATTTATTACCGGCCAATTTAACGGTGGCCACCCACCTGCTAGGCACGCCGTTACAACCGGATTTTAACCAGGTCATCCTAGCCCTAGAAGATGTCTCAGAAGCCCCCTACCGAATCGATCGCCTCTTGACCCAATGGCGAATGCTGGGCATTTTGCAGCGCGTGAAGGGCATTGCCCTAGGGCGGTTTAGTCAGTGCCAGGCAGCCGAGGGCATTCCCAGTTTGAGCATTGAAGCAGTACTGCGGGATCGGTGCGCGGATCTCGATGTGGCGATCGTTGCAGATTTGCCCTTTGGCCATGATGGTGCCAACTTTGCCTTACCGGTAGGAGTTCTAGCGGAACTCGATAGCCAGCGAGGCGAACTTCATGTGCTAGGATAATAAACTCGAATCACGTCAGTGTACCCAAGATGCTCGCAGTGTGTGGCGGCCCATTTACCGTCATACCTCCCTATTTCAATTACTAACGAGGTCATTATGGCTAAACGCCGCAATCTCAAAAAAGAAAAAGCCCTTCGTAACGAAGCCTATGCCCGCAAGTTCCGTAAACGCAACCGGGGCCGTAATCGTCGCTTCCAAAGTGATAATCGTCAAGAAAACGAAGAAGA
>JBEAPM010000221.1:0-4473 GCA_041164445.1 Cyanobacteriota bacterium | reverse complement strand
TGGCAAATTCAACCCGACGGCACCTTAGCGATCGTTGAAACGATCGCCGTGGGAGAATAAGCTATTCTTCTGCCTTACGTTGTTACCCTTTCTAGTGGAAGCTATGACATCAAATCATCTCCCCTTAATGAAAGCGGAATTGCAAACAGCCTTAAATTTATTGGTCACTACCACGACTTCAATTTGGGGACAGGAATTTTTTAACCGCTTTGTGCAAAGTCTTAGTCTTGCTTTTGACATTGATCATGTCTTGATTACCATTAAGAATGACGACCAACTTCACACAGCCAAGTGTTGCGCCCTTTGGGCCGATGGCATTCTGGGAGATTCCTTTCACTATGAACTGAAAGATAGTGCCTGTTTACGGGTACTCCAAACCGGTGAAACCTTGCGTTGTTTAAAAGATGCCCATCTTCATTTTCGCCGGAATCGCTACATTGTCTCTATGCCAGCCCACTGTTATTTGGGAGTTCCCATTAAAAATAACTTGGGTGAAACGATCGGCTTGATTGCTGTACTCGATCGTCAACCTTTAGTGGATCCGTTGATGGTTGAAACCGTGATGGAGTTATTTAAGGGGCGTATTGCGGCGGATCTAGAACATCAAGCGGTCGAAACTACGTTATCGAGAGTGGCTCGTCAAGATGCTTTAACGTCCCTACCAAATCGTTATGCCTTGATGGAAATCTTGCATCAAGTGTGTCAGTCCCAACAGCCCTCAGCGGTTTTATTTTTAGACTTCGATCGCTTCAAATATGTGAATGATCAATGGGGGCATGAATTTGGCGATCGCCTTCTGGTGGAAGTGGGAAAATGCTTGCAGGGGATTAGTGATGGTCTTGGTACCGTTGCTCGCTTTGGGGGAGATGAATTTGTATTTGTGGCCACTCCCATTCAAGGCGAAGCTGATGCGATTCAACTGGCTGAACGGATCAATCAATCTCTACAGTGTTTGTCCAATTTTGAAGGACATTATATTTCCCTCTCTGCCAGTATTGGCATTGTGCTCTACGACCATAATCTTAACGCTACTCCAGATATTTTATTGAGAAACGCAGATATTGCCATGTACCAGGCTAAGGCACGAGGTCTGGGTTCCTATAAGATTTTTGAAGAAGCAGATTATCAACGACTGAAACATCGCGTTAATTTAGAAACAGATTTACGGAAAGCAATTAAAAACAATGAATTTGTTGTCCGTTATCAACCGATCATTGCGATCGCTACGGGGAAACTATCTGGTTTTGAAGCCTTAGCAACCTGGCAACATCCAGAGCATGGCTTACTATTCCCCGACAAATTTATTCCCATGGCGGAAGAATTAGGCTTGATTAGTGAGATTGATCGCCTCATCTTTGAACAGGCCTGTCTGTATTTTAAGACCTGGCAAGTTCAAGGATTGATCACGTCCCAAGCTTATTTAAGCGTCAACCTTTCGGTCAAAGACTTAGTTAATTCTAGCATTACTGGATACATCGAGAAGCGATTACTGGATTTAGAACTAGCCCCCCAGTGCCTAAACATCGAGATTACGGAAAGTGATTGTATGAAAAATACAGAGGCTTCCTTGTCCCTTCTCAAGCATTTTCGTGCTCAAGGAATGCACATTAGCATTGATGACTTTGGTACGGGATATTCCTCCCTCAGTTACCTACATCAGTTTCCGGTGACCCATCTCAAAATTGATAAATCTTTTATTCATCAAATCGCGGATCAAAGTGAACAGTATAAAATTGTCAAAACGATCGCTTTACTCTGCAAAAATTTAGGCATTAAAGTGATAGCGGAAGGCGTTGAAACGCAACAACAGCTAGATTACCTGAAGCAGTTTGACTGTGATTATGTCCAGGGCTACTTTTTCTCTAAACCCCTGTTTGTTGAGGATGTTCTTGGTTTTTTGTCTGCAAAATCACGCTAAAGCGATCGTGAGGTTACGTTACAACGCAGATTGCAAAGAACTTCCCGATGAAGTTTTCTGTAAATAGGTCTTCAGTTCCCCCACAAAGTCTTCCTGAGCTTGATAGAAGAAGTCTATATTCGCCCCGCGATTGAGGATCGCAAAGCAGAGAAAGTTCCCTTGATCCAGTTGTTTCACAGGTTGATCCGTTGCACTTAAAACCCCTGCCAACGTACTCACATCCCACAGTGTGCCTGTTTTTGCCGTTAACCCTGGCGGTAGATTGCGATAGGAAAGGGTACCGGGATCCCGTTGGGAAATGGGCATAATGTCAGACACGCTAAACCCTTGAGGCTCCAGCTTTTCCTCGATCGCTTTAATGACTTTACAGGAACCCTGGGCCGAGATTTGATTTTCGTGCCCTAAGCCTGAACCATTACTAAAGGCAACTTCTTTACTCGGCACTTGAGCCACTTGTACGACCGTTTGTTGCAAGGTGGGTGCCCCCCCCATCAGATCCGCAAAAAGCTGAGCCATAATGTTGTTGCTATAGTTGTTCATCTGTTTGAGCAACTGCACTAAAGGCAAAGAAGGTTGCTCCACTAGTGTGGTTAAGCCAGCTTGAAAAGTCGGAGCAGAGCGGACGATCGTTTCTCCAGCGATCGTAATTCGGGGTTGAGGGGTATCCGCTGGTAAATTATTTTGATATTGCAGGAGGGCTTCATTGGGCCAGAAATCCGCATTGAGGGCTTGGCGGAAGAGTTCCCCGGCGATCGCTGGATCCCGCTCAAAGTTCATCACAAAGAGTCCTTCAATGATCAAGCTTCCTGTCACGGTTTGAATGCCCAGTTGATTTAACCGATTGCCCAGCAAAATAGCCGACTCCCAGACATAAAAGGGATCCGCTCCGCCTTGAATAATTAAATCCCCCGTCAACGTGCCATTGGCGATCGTCCCCTGGGTTAAAACCCGCGTATAAAACTGGTAGTCCGTTGGCCAGGTTTGTAGGGCCGTTAAGGTGGTGGCTAATTTGGTCAGGGAGGCTACGGCGAGGGGGGTATTGCCCTGAAACTCAGCAAAAGTGCCCCGGTTCGATTCAATCCAGACTCCCTGCTGAGCCGGATCAAAGCCTGCGGCCTTTAAGTTTGCCAGTTGGGCATCCACGATCGTCTGGAGTTCAGGATCGATTTGCAGGGGAGGCGGCGTGGGAGGGGCAGAGGGGATCACCTTTATTTCCGCACTCGTTTGGGGGGAGCCTTGGGCCGTGGTGCTCTCCTCTCGCTGCCCAGAAAAGCTTCGGGGAAAGCGATCGAAATACCACAGAAAACTAGCTAAAGCACAAATAACCCCGATGCCGAGGTAAGAAAGATGGGATTGCTTCATGGCGTGCTGATTCGATCCTGATCGTGGAATTTCGGGTATGAACTGAAGACACTTTAGACGAGAGGGTAGGGCACTCCGCACCCTCTGCTCTCCTGCAATTTTTCCAGCTTAAGCCACAAGCCGGAATGGGGTCATCAAGTTATAGCAATTTTAGCCAGTCCTTACCGTAAGCGTGGCCACTGAGAGAGTAATTCTGCAAAATCGGGCACATAGTAATGGGAGATGCTGCCAAGGGCCAAACCCACCAAGGCAACGATCGTGAGCATCCAAAAAGCAATCCATTCGTTAAATTGATGATCCTGAAGCTCCAAACGGGCTAACATCAACGCGACCCCCAAGAGCATCCACTCCAACGTCAGACTGAGATACACCACTAACACCACACCGATAAAGCTAAAACCGATGGCCAGCAAAAAGGAGCGGGTATCGGACTGAAATAGCCTTAAAAACCACAGTCGCACAGCGGCCAAGGGAGCTGTCATAGTGCCGATCACAAACAGATTCGCCAGAATAATCAATCCCCAAAAAATGGCTCGAAAGTGAGACACCGGCCACGTATGATTCCAGGCTTGCCCCCGCTCAAACCATTGCCAACCAAACAGAGCATAGGTCAACAGCATCAGCAACAAGGCAAAGTAGGGAAAACCCAAGAGGCGCTTAAACATAAGGATAAATCTGGCTTGTCTCCGCCCAGTATAGACCCCTCAGGAGTGACCACCGACTTCATCCCACTTAAGGCGGAAGAGGGCGGCGCTCCGCGCCGCACTCTTCCATGAAATTTTTCCGCTTTCAGTGGCAAGCCTAATCTTCGCTAAAGATGTGGATTACCGGATCACGGCGAATGGGATCCTAGGTTAGGATCGTTGCCAACCCTATCAACCATATTCTGCCGTGGTCTGCTGGCAGCAGGATGTGGCTATGCTAAGGTTGAGGCACCGGGGACTTCTCCAGGGTGCCCAGACTGGAGTAGATGTTCAGAAAACCCACAAAACCCGGTCTGAGAGTCAGGCAATATCACTGTCCCCATTGTGGCACTGTCAAACCCAGAGATATGGCCGCAGTCTAAGTGATTTGTACCCGTGGGCAACGGGGAATAGAAAATGCCTGTGGAGTCAAAGTGACGGAAACTGAGGTGACTCAGTTGAGTTGGCGGGCGGTGAAGCAGGAAGACTTTAAGGTGACTTAAAGCATCT
>JBEAPM010000220.1:0-4788 GCA_041164445.1 Cyanobacteriota bacterium | reverse complement strand
TAGACATCATAAGGGTACCACCCACGGAAGAATAAGGATTGTGGCGGGCGGCTGCGCGGCCCGCCACAATGAATCGAGGTACCCTATCGTCCGTTATCCAGTCAGAACTTCACGGGGTCTTCTATGACAGCTTCGCCGCTCTCGCAGCCCAGACTGCAAGATTTACTCAAGCAAGCGATCGTTGCCCATCTGCAGGGACAGTTGGGGCTTGCTGAGGATTTGTATCGGTTGGTATTGCAGCAGGATCAGTCTAATCCGGTTTTATACGCCAATTTGGGGACTCTTTGCTTGTCTACTGGCCGCCCACGCGAAGCGATCGCCTTACTGCAACAATCTCTGACCCTGAAGCCGGATTATGCCTTGGCCTACAATAGTCTGGGGATTGCTTGGCAGCAGCAACAGGACGGGCAACAGGCCTTAAGTTGTTATCAACAGGCTTTAGCGCTTCAGCCGAACTACCCCGATGCTTGGAATAATCTGGGCAATTTGTTTCATCAATCTGGGCAGTGGCACAAAGCGATCGAAGCTTTTAAGCAGGCGTTGCAGTATAAGCCGGATTATCCTGAAGCGTGGTTTAACCTGGGTAACTCCCTACAAGCGCTCAACCTGACGGCGGAGGCGATTACGGCCTATCACACGGTGCTTAAACTACAGCCTCAGTCCCATCTCGCCCTGAATAACTTAGGGATTCTCCAACAGCAACGGGGCAATTTTATTGCGGCGGAGCAGTGCTATCGCCAAGCCTTAGAAGCCTGCCCGGATTTTCTGGAAGCTCAGCGGAATTTGGCTCAGTTGTTGTCCCGATCGCAGCAGACGGAAGCCGCCATTGAGACGTACCAAAAATTAATCCAGGCCTTTTCCCGCCGCGAGCATGAGTTTCGGGGCAGTCCAGCCTATATCGAGACTTTAAATCAACTGGGCGTGATCTTAGAGGAAGAGGGACGGTACGAGGAGGCGATCGAGTGCTACCGTCAAGCCTTGGCACAAGCCCCCCAAAACCCAGACCTGCATTACAACTTGGGCAATGTTTTACAAAAACAGGCGCGACAGTGCCAGGGTGACCTAACTACTGCGATCGCTGCCTACCGACAGTGTTTAGAGTATGCTCCTCAGTTTGCCGAAGCCTGGAATAACTTAGGCAATACCTTGAAACAGCAGGGGGACTGCTTGGCAGCGATCGACGCTTACCAAAACGCCGTTTCCCTCAGTCCAGATCACGCTGATGCCTGGAATAACTTGGGCAATGTCTATCATCGTCAGGGACAGTTAACCGCCGCCAGTGACTGTTACCACCGCGCCCTATACCTAGCGTTTGACCATGGCGATGCCCAGTTTAACTTATCCCTCCTGCTCCTCACTACTGGACAATTTCACAGTGGTTGGTGTGCCTATGAGTACCGCTTTCGCAAGCAAACCCCCATTCCCCTCTTTCCACCCCTCGGCATCGATCGTTGGGAGCACTCCTGTCGGGATAGGTTTTTCAAAGGGGAAGGCACCCTCTTTTTAGTTGCGGAGCAAGGGCTTGGCGATACACTACAGTTTATTCGCTATGGCGTGGAGTTGAAAAAACTAGGAATTCAGTCCTTAGTCGCTTTGGTGCCCCCTCGCCTGGTGCAACTCCTCACCACCTGCCCCGGTTACAATCGCCTTATGGCGGCGGGTACGGATCTACCGACAGACTTACCCCAGCCCTACCGCTGGATACCTTTGCTGAGCGTGCCACATCTGTGTGGTACGACCGTAGAAACTATTCCCGCCCCCAGTCCCTACCTGTATGCCAGTGCCGATCGGGTGGAACAGTGGCAGGAGCGGATTCGATCGCTGCCCGGTCTCAAAATTGGCTTGTGTTGGCAAGGGAACGAGGATACGGAACAAGAAAACCTGGCGGGGCGATCCTGCCCGCTGGAACACTTTGCCCCCCTTGCTCACCGGCCGGAGATTAGTTTGGTGTCTCTGCAAAAAGGGCCAGGGGAAGCCGCACTGCAAGGGGTATCCTTCCGAGAACGCATTACCCACTGGCCTGAACTGGATCACGATCACGCCTTTGTCGATACCGCCGCGATCGTTTCCCACTTAGATTTAGTCATTACCACCGATACCGCCATGGCCCACCTGGCGGGAGCCTTAGGACAAACCGTCTGGGTGCTACTGCACGCTGTGGCGGACTGGCGTTGGTTAGAGGCACGCTGCGATAGTCCCTGGTATCCCACCATGCGGCTCTTTCGTCAAACGGAGGCGGGCAACTGGCAGACGGTGATCGCGGAGGTCGGCACCGCCTTAACCGGCACCTTTACCCCTGACTCCACACCCAAAATGCCCCAGATTCCCGTCTCTGTGGGGGAACTCCTGGATAAAATCAGCATTTTGCAGATCAAATATCGACGGGTTCAACACCCCCGACAGCGCCAGTGGGTCAAGCAGGAATTGCAGCAACTCAACCAATGCCTCCGACAACTGCAGTTACCGAAATCCAAGGTGAAAGAGCATTTAGGGGCTTTACAAAAGCTTAACCAAGCGCTGTGGACCCTAGAAAATCAAATCCGAGGTTTCATGAAAGCCCAAGAGGAGGGAGCCTCTTTGATTCAAGTCGCCCAAACCATTTGTCGCTATAACGATCGTCGGTCACTGCTCAAGCGCAAAATCAATGAGGTGTATAACAGTAAACTCAAAGAAGTTAAGGTTTATACTGAGAAGGAGTAACCCCGCTGCTCAGATTCAGGATTCATTAGAGATGCTCAGAACAGTTTTTGCCCCGCTACTGTCCCTTTGTGTATGGAGTACTAGCGTCTTGGCGATCGAGGTGAATCCCAGTGTTGCCCAGGATTTTAACGCTTCCCCGTCTTTTCCCCTTCAGCCCCCCTTGCCCTCAGGATTAGCTGAGGAACCCTACCGCTTGGGGCCAGGCGATCAACTGAGTATGAAAATCTTTCGGCTCCCGGACTATAGCGGTACGTTTAACGTCTTAGTGGATGGTACGGTGATGTTGCCCAGTGTGGGAACAGTGTCCGTGGCGGGCTTAACCTTACCTGAAGCCACGGAGACGATCGCAGCTCGGTATGCGGGAAGATTGCGAAGACCGATCGTAGACTTAAGCCTGATCAGCTTGCGGCCACTCCAAGTGGGCATTGCCGGTGAAGTCCAGCGTCCCGGAACCTATAGCATTACACCAACCGGAACCAGCCTACCCAGCATCACTCAGTTCCTACAACAGGCCGGGGGGATCTTGATGACGGCTAACTTGCAGGAAGTGATCCTTGAGCGCCAAGAACCGAACGGCGTTCGGCAGATTCAACTCAACTTACAAACCCTCTTAGAAACGGGCAATGCTCAAGCCAACATTACCCTTCGGGATGGCGATACTATTTTTATTCCCGCCACAATAAGTACCGATTTGAGTCAACTGTCCTATCTCGTCAACGCTAGTTTTGTTGGGCAAATTCCCGATGTAGTCAATGTTGCGGTCATTGGTGAAGTCTTTCGTCCCGGTTCCCATACCGTTACCGCCACCACCCGCACCGGTAAAGCCGGAACGACGGGGAATACCACCCGCTTTGGTCGCTTTCCCACCGTCACCGGAGCCTTAGAAGCAGCAGGCGGAATTCAGGCAACAGCGGATGTACGACAAGTGAAAATTTTGCGTCCAACCCGATCGGGTGCAGACCAAGTGATTCAGGTCAACCTTTGGAAACTGCTGGAGTCTGGGGATGTGACTCAAGATGCCGTTTTACAGGAAGGCGATACCGTAATCGTGCCTAAAGCCACAACACTGGTGCCCGAAGAAGCCTCCCAACTGGCAGTAGCCAGTTTTGCCCCATCCAGCATTACCGTCCATATTGTCGGAGAAGTTGTGCGTCCTGGAGAGATCCTCATTCCGCCGAATACTCCCTTGAATCAAGCCCTCTTAACTGCGGGGGGATTCAGTACCCGCTCACGGCGAAACTCAGTGCAGTTTATTCGTCTTAATTCCGATGGCAGTGTCGCCTCCCGCAACATTTCTATCGACTTAGAAACGGGAGCCAACGACGAAACCAATCCCATTTTGCAGAACAACGACATCGTGCTGGTGGGACGATCGGCCTTTACCCAGATCTCAGATACCTTAGATTCCCTTGCTGGCCCCCTAGCCCGATTTTTCACGATCTTCTCGACCCCCATCAACCTCTTTAATATCCTCAATCGCTAGGGCGACTGGCTACCAACTTAAGGCGGAAGAGTGCGGAGCGCTGTTCCCTTAAATTGTTTCGCTTTTAGTGGAAAGTCAGTGCTAGGGACTGAAATTACTGATGCAGGGGGCAGGCTTTTTGGGTAGCTTTTATGGGTTCACTTCTTGCATGTTGCGCATTTGTTTCAACATTAATTCTTTGGGAATAACGGGGAGCATTGCAAACATCATTTTTTGCAGTCCGTTCACCCCGGCCAAGCATTCGAGTTTGCCCGCTAACATGGCGGCATACCCTTCCGCTGCTACGGAGTGTGCCGAAACCGCTTGTTCAAATAAGTTCGTCTGATCCATGCCCGATACTTTGCCAAATTCTGTGGCCGTGACTCCGGGCAAAAGCGCCGTGACTGTGATTGGAGTGTCGCTCAGTTCCTCCGCTAGGGCATTGCTGAGAAACGTCACAAAAGCCTTCGTGGCAAAATAAACCGCCTGTAAGGGGCCAGGAGTCAGACTGGCAATGGAAGAGACATTCAAGATCCGGCCTCGGTTGCGCTGGATAAACTCAGGGATAAACAGTTTACAGAGCGCAGTTAACGCCACTACATTGACTTGGATCATCTCTAAATCCT
>JBEAPM010000219.1:0-8527 GCA_041164445.1 Cyanobacteriota bacterium | reverse complement strand
TCTGCGTACTTCCTTAAGGTATTGGGATGCAAACCCAGAAATTCGACCGCTTTTCTGAGTGGGATGTATGCCATTAGTAAATATTAGCATAAGTTAGTAATTGGCAGTAAAATAATTACTGTTAATTAACCTCTCATCTAAGGCTTCAGGCGTTGCTCATAGCTCCAGACCGTATTTTCCAGAAGCATGGCCACGGTCATGGGTCCCACCCCCCCCGGCACGGGGGTAATCCAATCCACCAGGGGACGCACCCGATCGAAGTCCACATCTCCCACAATTCGAGATTTACCTTCATAACTGGTAATCCGATTAATGCCCACATCCACCACCACAGCCCCCGGCTTGACCATATCCGCCTGCACCAAGTTTGGACACCCCGCCGCCACAATGATAATGTCCGCCTCACGGCTGAGCGTTGGTAAATCCTGGGTTTTAATATGGGCGATCGTCACGGTGGCTTCTTTTTCCAGCAGCATTAAACTCATGGGTTTACCCACCAAAATGCTGCAGCCAATCATTAACACCTGCTGGCCTTCCAAGGGAATATCGTAGGCCTCCAGTAGCCGAATCACACCGGCTGGGGTACAACTGCGTAGCCCCTTTTCACCCCGCACTAAGCGGCCCAAGTTGAGGGGATGGAGCCCATCCACATCTTTGTCGGGATGAATTTGATAGAGCAAAGACACGGGATCAAGACGATCGGGAATGGGCAGTTGCAGCAAAATGCCATCGATCGCGTCATCTCTATTTAACTGCTCAATCAGTTCACTCACCTCTAACTGACTCACAGTTTCGGGTAAGTGATGGACAGTAGAAATAATGCCAACCGTCGTACTGGCCCGTTCTTTATTGCGGACATAGACCGCGCTGGCCGGGTTATCGCCAATCATAATCACCGCTAGTCCCGGCGATCGGTTTCCCTGCTGGGTTAGGTGAAAAACTTTTGCCTTTAAGGTCTCCTGTATTTGCAGAGACAGGGCTTTGCCATCTAAAATCTGTCCCCCGGTGGGGGCAACTGTGGTTGTAGCGATCGGGTTCTTGTGGGTCATCCGTTCCCCCTACTCTATCCTTAGACTCCAGTCTGCTCACAAACATTCTCACAAAAAGAGGCTTTTTCCAACACTCATATCGACCATATCGACACTTAAGATCAATACTCTAGGAGCAACCGCTGTGATCCTGTGGGACAACGGGCAGGGAAATGATAAACGTAGTGCCTGCTCCCAGTTTACTTTTTACCTCAATTTTGCCTCCCAAGACTTCAACGGATGTTTTAACGATCGCTAAACCGAGGCCGGTTCCTTTAATATTTCCTGTATTGTCAGCCCGATAAAAGGGCTCAAAGAGTTGATCTTGATTTTCGAGGGGAATGCCAATGCCTTGATCCTGGACTTGAAAACAAATGGAATTTGAACGGCAGTCTAGGATCAGCTCAACTTCGCCTCCTTCAGGAGAATATTTGATGGCATTAGAAATGAGATTATCGAGAATACTACGGAGAATTTTGGGATCTGAAGTGATTTTACAGCCTGATTCGATAGCGGTAAACTTGACCTTGTGGCTATGCACATAGGCAATCTGAAAGTTTTCAATTAAGTCACTACAGAATTCATATAAGTCAAATTCAGAAAAACTGATACTGAGCTTATCCTGTTCTAGTTTATTGATTAGTAAAAACTGATCCAGCAACTCCAAAACAGAATCTACACTCTTCTCGATCTTATCTAGAAAATAGAGTTGCTGATCCTCTGGCAATTCACCAATACAACTTTTGAATAAAGAGGCGAATCCTTGAATTGTACTTAAGGGAGTCCGAAAATCGTGGGAAATCATTGAGATAAATTCTGATCGAACTCGATTGGATTCCCGTTCTTTTTTCAGTAAATCAGCGATTTGTGCATTGGAAATTTCTAAGGCTTTTTGCGATCGTCTCAGGCTGAGGTGAACATGAATGCGAGATAGAACTTCTAAGGCCTGAAATGGCTTGGTAATATAATCAATCCCTCCCACTTCAAAGGCTTTCACTTTATCCGTAACCGCATTATAGGCGCTAAGAAAAATGATCGGAATCTGGCAATAGCGATCGTCTTGCTTTAGGGCTTGACAAATCTGGTACCCATCCATTTCTGGCATCCGAATATCCAGGAGGATTAAATCAGGAATTAAGGCCTCGATCGCCATAAATGCTGCACCGGGGGTGAGGGCACTCCGGACTTCGTAGCCTTCCTGTCGTAGAACAGTGGATAATAGCCTCAGGTTGTCTGGGGTATCATCAATGATCAGAATATTACCTTTAAGATGACAAAAATCAGGGTTCACGTTAACCGTCTGCCGATTCCTAGGGGTAAGGTACTGGTTTGGGGAACTACTCGAATTGGCAAAGTGCGATGAACCTTCCTGGGTCAAGAGTGACTTGAACATTAATGCTTGTCTTTTCACTGTGAGCGAAACAACTAACCTACCAGAGTGGTACTGGGCACTGCACCCTTGCCTGTCATTGCGTTTATACAATAAGTGGGATTTTTGAAAACGTCTATGGGCGATTTCGCTTAAGGTGAGCCAAGCTTAAAAAAACAAGGAGCCATTCCGAAACATCCTGATGAGGAGAAAAACCCATTATGCCCTAGGGCGCGTCATCATTTAAGTCCAGACCCCTTACGGTATCAACATTAGCCGCGCCCATCCCAGCTAGGGGCTGAAACCATTACAGCATAGCCATTTCATCCCTAACTGATGACAGCCCCTAGCATAGCCTCGCAGGAAATTCCGCCGGTCTCACTTTTCACGAAAGTGCTAATGCAGAAAATCAGACCCTTTCAGGGATATAACCGAGGCGCTCGGTTGCCTGAGAAGGATAACAGTCGGTAGGTTCAGGCAAGGGTGCGCCCTTTTCCCAGAATCCGGGAGCGGCTGAACAAGCGAGATTATAAAGTGAAGTCTGGTGGAAGCGATCGTCTCAATACCTCTAGTCCTTTCATAGCTTAAGGTTGCAGCCGTGAGGATAAGTCGGCCCATTTGGCGGGAGTCATCTTTTCATAATGCTCAAAAGGTTGATGAATCCAAGGGCTATGGTTTAAGTATTCAACATAGTAGTGAGGTTGATAGACAGAGGTGGACTTGGCCCAGAGTACGGCGGTACGCACTTCTTGCAAATAAAACCCGTAGTGGCGATCGAGCCAGACTAAGCTGCGCTCCAGCGTAATCCCGGAATCCACTAAGTCATCCACCACTAAGACGTGGCTACCTAAATTGGGGGTTGTCATGGTCAGATCGCGGCTAAAGGTGATTGCACCCCGTTGTTGATTATTGTCACCGCCATAGGAAGAGACCGCCAGAACAGCCAATGGACAGTCAAACATCCGGGCTAAGATATCGCCCACGCGCAAGCCCCCTTTGGCAAGACAAACGACCTGGTTGACGGGCCAAGCGGACTCATAAATCTGAACAGCTAACTGCTCAATCAGATGATAGTAATCGCTCCAGGAAATATGACGATCGGTTTCGTGAGAGATAGCTTGATCCATACGCTGCCTATGGTTTGAGACTGTAACAGGGTAGACGATCGTCCCAGAACCCACAAGATCACTTGCCAACAAGAGTTCGGATCCGATCGTTCCGCCTTAGCGGTTCGGCTTTCAGTTGGTCGCCAGCCGTTCTTCATTTGAATTGAGAACTGAGGACAGGTGGCGGTGGATTTAGAGGTCAAATTTCGTGTCTGCATAGTAATTAGGATCGGCATGGGCCCGACCAATTAAATATCCTTGGACAAAGCGAATGCCTAAAGATTTGAGTTGTCTGAGTCCCAGGGGAGAAGCGGTATCTATTCCTTCCACAATAATCTCCGCGTGGGTGTCAGGATTGGCAAAGGCTATGACATCTTTAATAAAACGAATGACGGCATCAAAGGGCTTTTGGTGTAGAATCTCTCGATCGATTTTCACATAGGGTAAATTGAGGGCTGTAAAGCGATGCACAGAAGAATAACCTACGCCAAAATCATCGATTCCAAACTGAATTCCTAATTGTTCCATATATTCCGTGAGCCGTTGTTTAAAGGTTTCCAGGGAAATCGTGTCATAGGGATCTTGTAAGTTAAAGGGTAAGTTTTTCTTTTCCGATATTTCCAAGGTTAAATAATGAGGCTCAATTAAGGAAAGATTCTCCTGGGTTAACTGTTTAACTTTTTCAAAATATTCAGGCATCATCAAAGATTCTGGATAAACATTAACAAAGAGCGGAAAAAGACGATTTCGTTTTGACTTTAAGCGCTGGTCAAAGGTCTGAACGGCATTGACTAATAAGGTGGTATCTAGGGTTACGGTAAATTGAAGTCCCCACAACTCCGCCGCCGCAAATAAATCCACAGGAGCCTTTTGGGTAAAGGGATCTCGGGCCAGAGCTTCCCAACCATGTAGGGTCATCGTTTCTAGATCTAAAATGGGCTCGAAATGCATTTTAGTACGGGCTAGACTGGTCTGAAAAAGTTCAAAACGACGATCGTAAAGTAGCCGAGGGACAAAGCCATAGCGAGACTTCAAGTCATCTAAAATTCTGGCTTCGATCATCTCAATTTGATATTCAATTTCGCCTCGCTTTGGCTTATACAGATTCAGAGAATTTTTATAAAAACTGGTCACTAAATAAGTAAATTGATCATTGAGAAAAGGGGAATGAAACTCTCCTAATATATTCCGCTGCACGGGTAAACCCCGAATTAACAGGCAGGAATAGGCATCAAAAAGGGGGATGATGCTATAAGCCGTATACCCTTGGGAGGATTGAGTGGGAGACGATTGAGTGGGAGACGATCGTAAAACCTTGTAAATTCCCTGGGGACTATCCTTGAGAATTTGATTACTCCAAAACGGCATGGGAATATCTTTATCTAAAACTTTTAATACCCAGCGATCGTCTTTTGTACCCGTACAACCCCAGCTTTTGTGAAGAATTTTCCAGGTTTCCACTTCTGGATCATAGTGCGCATGGAGCACCTGTTCTGTTTGACTGACTTGACGAATGGCTTCCAAAATCCAAGGCTCTAAAGTTTGGAACTTTAAGCTCTCAGGAACCAATGATTCCAACTGCAAATCCGTAGCGATCGTCTCCAGGCAATGCACAAAGCCCCAAATCGACTGAATAACTTGTTCAGACAGCAAACTCGGGACAGGGGCGTAGGAATTTAACTGCAAGTCATCGGTGTAAAGCATTCACAATCACGAAGAATAGTCTTAAGGGTGATTTTGCAAATAGAGAATAAAGGCCTGAAGCTGATCATTCGTCAACTCTTGACGAGTTTTAACGTGATAGGTCTGCTGTAAATATTCACTACCTTTCTGTTTATTCCAGCCAATACGGCGAATTTCTGCCAGGACTTGATCCATCATCTCTTCCCTAGACCAGGTTGGCCCTGGAGGGTGTGCAGGGGCTGTGCCATTGGGACTCCAAGGTTCAATTTTCCGTTGAGGAGACGGCTGACCTTGTAAATCTGTGAGAAACTGCAATAATTCGCCATAATCTGTAATATGGTCGCGGCTTAATTTACCATACCGCTCCTGTAAATACTGAGATTCTTGCTGAGTAGACCAGCCCAAGCGTTTAATTTCCGCCTCAATTTGTGCCAATTCTTCAGACCAATCATCCACCTCTGGAGCCATAATTTCTTCCCGGCTGAGGGGCTGGGGTAGGCGATAGGGTTCGGATTTCGGGGCACTATGGGGAGGAAGACTGGTTTTTGAATTCATGCCTGCCGAACGATCCTCTTTGTCGAGCGCAGCGGAGGCTGGGGGAGAAACCGGGGTAAAAGGCTCCGGTGGCGGCGCAACGCTGACTTGAAGGTCTAGGGGAGGCGGGGCCGCCAAAGCCGAAGCCGAGAAAGCGGCAGGAGAAAGCTCCGCTAATTTGAGGACTTGGAATAATTTTTGACAGGCCTGGGTTTCTGCCCCCAATAAATTAGACGCTTCCCCCAACACACTTAACAGGGTAAGATTGCCCACCTGAGCCGTTGCTTTGACCACATACTGAGCAAAATCAGGAGTTGGAGTTGCGACTAAATCCAGTAACAATCCCCCCGTGGGATAGAGTTGCCGGAATTGATCATAGGCCACTTGCCAGGGAGGGATGCCAGTCATGAGTTGCTCCAATTACAACGCCGGAAAGAAAACAAATCAGTTTAAGGCGAGTTCCTATTTTAACGAAGTTAGGGCTTCACGCAGATTGCCCTGATGGCGATCGAGCAGATCCTGTCCCAACTCGGCACTGCAAGATCCCCAATGCATCATTAAGGCTAACTTTACAGACTGCTGGCTTTGGCTCAGTAAAGTTTGGCAAGCATCCCGATCGAGATCCGTTAGATCCTGCAAAATCCGCAGGGCCCGATCCGTCAGCTTTTGATTGGTCACCGCCACATCAATCATACGGTTGCCATAGACCTTGCCCAATTGCACCATCACCCCCGTGGAGAGAATATTCAAGGCTAATTTCGTCACCGTGCCCGCTTTTAACCGGGTCGATCCCGCCAGAATTTCTGGCCCTACCAATAAGCGAATATCCACATCCACCGCGATCGTCGCCTGGGAGACCGGCACACAGGCCATAAACAGAGTCTTGGCCTGGCGTTGACGCGCCGCACCGATCGCCCCGTGGACATAGGGGGTCGTACCTCCTGCCGTAATGCCCAGCACCACATCCTGAGCCGTAATCGATCGCTCCGCAATGGCCGCCGCTCCCGCCTCCGCCTGATCTTCCAACCCTTCCGAACTGCGCATCATCGCCGCCGTTCCCCCCGCCAAAATCCCCTGTACCAAGTCTGGAGGAGTGCAGAACGTGGGGGGACATTCCACCGCATCTAACACCCCTAAACGGCCACTGGTTCCCGCTCCCACATAAAATAAGCGTCCTCCTTGGCGCAGGGCCGCCGCCGTGAGGGCAATAGCTTCGGCTAAGGCTTCTCGGGCTTGGCCGATCGCCTCCACAACGCGATAGTCCTCTTGGTTGAATAAATCCACAAGTTCCAGGGGAGAGAGTTGATCGAGTTGGAGACTATTGGGATTGATCTGTTCCGTGAGTAAATGGCCGCGATCCGGGGTAGTCATGGCATGGTCTGGGTTGGGAGTGGACATAAACTGAGAAGGAGTAAGTGGCGGTATGATTCAATCAGGGCAGAGGTCACCCTTGCAAGGGGGCAGACTAAAACCGCTAGGTCTGAAGTTTTACTATACGTTTCATGAAACCCCGTCGTATCGATTATCTCCTCTCTCGCTATGGGTATTGCACTCGCAAAGCAGTCCCCCAATGGTTACGGAAAGACCGCGTGACAACGATCGCTGGGGAGGTGATTCGTCAGGCCAAAGCCAAAGCCCATCCCCAAGAATTACTCATTGATGGCGAACCGATCGACTATCCAGAGGGGTACGTTGTCCTGTTGCACAAACCCGCCGGATATGTCTGCTCGCACTGCATTCAGGATGGTCTGCGCGTCTTTGACTTGCTCCCACCCCAATGGCTCGATCGTGATCCTCAGCCCCTCAGCGTTGGCCGCTTAGACAAAGACACAACAGGCTTACTCCTCCTCACCGACTCCGGAGCCTTTGTCCACCGCATGACCTCCCCCAAAACAAAAGTCGCCAAAGTCTATGAGGTGAAAGTCGATCGTCCCCTTACGACCGATCTGATTCACGCCTTTGCCCAGGGCAATTTACTACTCTCCGACGAAACCAAACCCTGTCAGCCCGCCACCCTCGTCATCGAATCAGAGCATCAAGCTCGTTTAACCCTCTGGGAAGGCCGTTATCACCAAGTTAAACGAATGTTCAGCCATTTTGACTATCAAGTTACCCAACTGCACCGCAGTCAGTTTGGAGACTATGAATTGGGCGATCTAGAACCGGGGGAATACCGCACCTTTGCCCTCCAGGAAGAGAATGTTTCCTAAGGTAAAACAGGAGATAGGAAGCGTGTTCTTCTCTGGGTAAACTTTGGTGTTGGAACCACAAATCCAGATTTAATTCGATCTGCTTGTTCCGACGGTTTCCTTGAAAACATTAGCTTTCTATCCTGGGATCCTTGCCCCGTTGTGGATCCCTTCATATTAATTTCTGTAACAAAATAGTGCTGTTTTTCTCTGTCTACTGAGCAGGGTAGTATTATTACTTGCTGAATAGGATCTGATCTCAGGGTTGAAGCGATCGGACACCCTCGAGTCCTGTTTGCTTAGATCTGAAAATGGAGTCCTGTGCATAGTTAAAATTATTTTCGTTAAGCTTATCTATTGGCTGAGTTGCCCCCAATACTTAGTATTATGAGCGTTTATAGTGAAGTGGTCATTGAAACATTTGAGAATCCTGGTGAACCTTCTAGTGAACGAATTCGAGCTAGACCAATTCCCGGTCAAGGACTTGATACCCACATGAGAGTCGAGTGTTCAACCAAGATGCGTGAAAAATATCCTCTAGGAACAAAATTGAAAATTAGAGCTAAGGTCACAACCCAACTAGGTGGCACACCCTTTCTATATAGTCATTATTCCTGG
>JBEAPM010000218.1:0-5793 GCA_041164445.1 Cyanobacteriota bacterium | reverse complement strand
CCCTTTGGGCTCACACCACACAACCCATTTAGGATTGCGGTAGGATCGTTATGGATATCACAACTCATTCCACACCTGAAGTCACAGTCTTGGGACAACCGGCAGAGCAAGGTCGATGGTTATTAATTCCCTTAGGGATGATCATTTTGCTTTGTTTAGGAACAGTTTATTCCTGGAGCATTTTTAGAACCCCGTTAGAAAATGAGTTGGGAATTAGTGCCAGTCAAACCACTCAAAGTCTTTTACCTTTTACGGTAGCGTTAGTGTTCTACGCCGCAACAATGCCAATTGCTGGATTTTACATTCCTCGCATTGGCACTCGTTTGGCAACAGCGATCGGTGGCATTGTCGTTGGTTTAGGCTATATCCTCTCCAGTTTTGCCAACCAGATTGGCACCTTGGTCTTTAGCTATGGTGTCATTGCCGGTATTGGTGTGGGCATTGTCTATGGTGTGCCAATGGTGGTTGCATCCCGCTGGTTTCCCGACAAAAAAGGATTGGCGGTCGGCTTGACGGTACTGGGATTCGGTCTCTCTCCTTTCATCACCGCTCCCCTGGCCAATCACCTCATTAGCACCTATTCAGTCCGTCCCACTTTACGGATTTTAGGCATTGTTTTTATTGCCATTATTTTAGCGATCGCTTTTACCATGAAGCTACCGCCCAAAGGATGGCATCCTCAGCAGGATTTAGCCAATACGGTTCAAAAAACTCCACTGGATTATCCCCGCAATCTCTTCACTAGTCGTTCCTTTTATGGCTTATGGATTTGCTATGCGATCGCTACGGTAGTGGGGTTAAGTGCCATCGGAATTTCTAGTCCCGTCGGGGAAGAAATCATTAAAATTAATCCAACCATGGCGGCGAGTAGTGTCTCTTTATTTGCGGTTTTTAATGGGGTTAGTCGTCCCTTATTTGGCTGGTTAAGCGATCGGTTTAAGCCTCAGCATGTCGCTAGCTTTTCCTATGCTTTGATCTTAATTGCCTGTATTTTAATGATCAATGCAAAAGCAGGTCAAGTTGCCTCCTACCTCATTGCCTTTAGTCTCTTTTGGTTCTGTCTGGGGGGATGGCTAGCGATGGCTCCCACCATTACTCTGCGCTTTTTTAACCCTGACCACTATGCCCAGAACTATGGCATTGTCTTTACGGCTTATGGGGTTGGAGCGCTGATTGGAACCCTGGTCACCGGTCGAATTCGAGACTTTTTTGGCAGCTACAATTATGTTTTTTATCCCATGGCGATTTTAGCCATCGTTGGAGTCGTGGTTTGCTTTTTGTTTCTAAAACGAGAACGAGAAGCCCCGCAACTTTAGATCCTTTAGATCTAGGATCGAGGGTCTAGCGCTTCCTGGGGGCTGAAACGACTGCCGGATAAACACTTCAGCGCTAAATGATGACAGTCCCTAGTGCAAGGCGTTTCAAGCTATCGTAAGCTAAGAGTGCTGTACAGGGCTTTGCAATATCATGAGATCCTTCAATGCGTCTGCTGTAGAAGAACTGATGGCAGTGGTGGCCCAACTCCGATCGCCTCAGGGGGGATGCCCTTGGGATCGAGAACAAACCGCTGAAAGTTTAATGCCATACATTTTGGAAGAGGCTTACGAAACCGTGGATGCCATTCGCCGGGGTCAGGCGGAGGAGATGGCTGATGAACTGGGGGATTTACTCTTTCAGGTCATTCTTCAGGCTCAACTGGCTCAGGAACAAGGACTCTTTGACCTCAATACGATCGCCTCTAAAATTCGGGATAAACTGATTCGTCGTCATCCCCATGTCTTTGGTGACGAAAAGGTAGAGAGTGCCGAAGAAGTGCGGCAAAATTGGGAACGCATTAAAGCAGCGGAAAAAGGAGTCAGTTCAGAAAGTCTTTTACTGACAAAACTCCAGGAATATGCGCGGGTGCTGCCCCCCCTCACCGCTGCTCAAAAAATTTCAGTTAAAGCGGCAGAGGTTGGGTTTGAATTTGAGGATACGCAGCAGGTGTGGAATAAACTGCACGAGGAAATTCAAGAATTACAAGAGGCGGTGACAGGAGACGATCGGGCCCATCAGGAATCAGAATTAGGGGATATTTTATTTGCCTTAGTTCAGATTGGCCGCTGGTATCAACTCAATCCAGAAACCGCTTTACAGGGGACAAACGATCGCTTTATTCAACGATTTGCCCTCGTGGAAAAATTTGCAGGTAAACCCCTAGATCAACTTACGCTGGCTGAATTAGAGCAGCTCTGGGCCACAGCAAAACAGACCCTAAAGCAAAATCAATAGGCTTTTCACTGAAAAGTTTATTGGACGAGCCTGGCTTAAGTTCGTCACTGTGACTCAGCCAAGAATAGGAATTTTTGGGGGCGTAGTTGCCTACCACAATGAATACGCCAACGCTTAAATACGCTTAAATAATAATGATAATAATGTCTAACGCCTTCAACTTTTTTCAACAGTGGTATCCCATTTCTCCCCTAGAGGATCTTGACCCCGTTCGTCCCATTCCCTTTACCTTACTAGGCTTAAAACTCGTCATTTGGAAGCCCCGTTCTGCATCCCACTATCGCGTCTTTTTAGATCAGTGTCCTCACCGTCTTGCCCCCCTCAGTGAAGGACGAGTGGATGAAACCAGTGAAAACTTAATGTGTAGTTACCACGGTTGGGAATTTGATCCCCAGGGCAACTGCACCCGCATTCCCCAGGCGGATACCCCGGACTTGATTGCCACCAAAGGAAAAAACTTTTGTGTAACGGCTTTTCCTGTCCAGGAAGCCAATGATTTACTGTGGGTTTGGGCAGATGCTAAAAGCGCTGATCTTTCAGAGCAAACGCCATTACCCTTATCTCCACAAATTGATGCCAGTAAGGGTTTTGTTTGGTCTTCAATTGTGCGGAATTTAGAGTACGACTGGCAAACCTTAGTGGAAAATGTTGCCGATCCTAGCCATGTTGCCTTTGCCCATCACGGTATTCAAGGGAATCGTAAACGGGCAACCGCACTACCAATTGAAATCTTAACGTCAACGGCGGCAAAGATTGAAGCCAAAATTGATCAGGGTCTCAAAAGTGTTATTACCTTTGAACCACCCTGTCGCTTAGAATATGCGATTTCCTTTGGCAATGACGGTAAGCAGGTGGGCTTAGTTACCTATTGCATTCCCATGGAGCCAGGTAAATCTCGAATTGTTGCTCAATTTCCCCGAAATTTTGCCCAGCGTTTACAGGCCCTGACTCCACGCTGGTGGGATCATCTTCGCAATCGCAATTTAGTCTTAGAAGGGGACATGATCCTCTTACATCAGCAGGAACGATACCTTCAACAACATCCTGATCCTTGGCCGATCGCCTTTAAGCTGCCAACCCGAGCCGATCGCCTTGTCATTGAATTTCGCCGTTGGTTCGATCGATATTGCCAAGGACAGTTACCCTGGGGCAAGGCAACCTTACCCCGCTTTACGGGTGGTTCCCACAATCGACAGCACATCCTCGATCGCTATCACCAACATACTCAACATTGCAGCAGTTGTCGTAGCGCACTCCAGTGGACTCAACGGCTCCAATGGATCTGCCTCACTTATATCCTCGTGGCGCTGAGTACAACAGCGCTGCTTCCCGATTCCCTGCGGTTGCAATGGGGAATCCCCTTGATGGTTATTGCGGTGGCTGCCCTAGGCTTTTATGGAGGACTGAAAGGATGGCTAGAACCACAATTTTATTTTGTTGATTATATTCACGCCGATCGTAAGTAAGACGATCGAGGGTACCCTTTCAGCGAAAGCAGAAAAGCACCAAGGCCCCGCCTCGACCTTACCGGTGGCATCTTGATAATTGAGCGAGGGGCTGCGGGCACTGGGGCAAAATTTTGGATTTTTCGAGATACCCAGATACCCAGATCTGAAATTGAAGACCCAAAATCTTGGGCAGAAACCCGGAAAACATGGATTAAGCCTGAATTCTGGAAGTGATTCTCTTGCGGTACAGTAGAACTTAGCTTTTCTTCACTCATCGCCTGCGGCTTATTGTCATGCTGGAACAAGAACGTAACAAAGTTCGGCATCTTCTTTCTGTTACAGACCCTGAAGGCAGTCGCATTATTTATCTCGAAGCGGCAACCTATTCTGTCGGGCGGGATCCCAAAAACTCTATTTATTTACGAGCCAAATCCGTCTCTCGGCAGCACGCCATGCTTCTGCGCGTCACCGTACCGGATCAGGATCGTTATTTTTTTAGAATCATTGATGGCAGTTTTACCGGCAAAAAAAGTACGAATGGCATTTTTGTAAATGGGCATCGTTGCTCCGCCCAAGATCTCAAACATGGGGATTTTATTGAATTTGGCGATCTAGCAGAAGCCACATACTATGCAGTATCAAATCTCACCAATCAAGAATTTGCGGAAATCTGTGAGTCCAGCAATCCCTTAGCCCTGCTGACCAATAGCGACAACAGTGGCTATAACACCATGATTGCCGACCTAGAAGCCAATGAAGATTCCAGTGCCGCTGCCCTAGGTCGCCTCGCTTCCTTTCCAGAATTAACCCCCAGTCCCATCATTGAGGTAGAACTTCCTCAGCGCATTAGTTACTTAAATCCGGCTGCCACTAGTCGTTTCCCCGAATTGCCTGAGCAAAAATTAGAGCATCCCTTACTGGTGGGATTATTAGATCTGTTGGAAATGCATCTAAAAAGTCAAAATATGCAATCCTTTACCCGCACCGTTCAAGTGGGGGAACAAATCTACGAACAGTTTATTCATTACATGGCCGAAAGTGATTTGGTGCGTCTTTTTCTCACCGATATTACAGAACGTCGCCAGGCAGAATTAGAATTAAATCGCCGCGATCGTTTAATGGCTGCGGTATCTTTGGCCAGTACCTCTTTGTTGACAGAATTAGATTATGATCTGGCCTTTTGCCAAGCCTTAAAAATTATTGGTGAAGCCGCAGAAGTGGATCGGGTTGTCATTTATGAAAATTATCCCCATCCCAGTACCGGAGAAATGGCCATGCGACTCCGCCAAGAATGGGTCAAAGAGGGAGTCCGGCCACTCCTGCCTAGCTTAGGCAATCAAGTCCAATCCTACGGCATTTTTGACATCAAACATTGGTACGAAACTTTACAAAGTGGACAAGCCCTACAAGGCATTTACAGTGAGTCTAGCATCTCAGAACAAAGCTTACTCGGACGAGATCAGATTGCTTCTTTTATTTTCGTCCCTATTCGCTTAGGACGACAATGTTGGGGCTTTATTGCCTTTCATGACTGCCAGGAAGAACGTCAATGGTCAGCCCATGAAGAATCCATTTTATTTGCCATGACCGCTAGTTTAAGTGGTGCCATTCAACGTCAACAAACCGAAGAGGTTATCCGGTATCGAGCGTCCCATGACTTGTTAACGGGTTTGCCCAATCGGGCTTTATTTGATGAAAAATTAGCCCAGGCCTTAAAAGAGGTTCGCCGCAAGAAGCATCAATTGGTGGTGATGTTTTTAGACTTAGATAACTTTAAGGGGATTAACGACACCCTCGGACATTCAATCGGCGATGAACTACTCCGGGAAGTCTCCAATCGCATTAAAGCCACCGTGAATTCTGATACGGTCTTTTCACGCTGGGGCGGGGATGAATTTACCCTCTTAATGCCCAAGAGCCATCGGATGACAGAAGCCACTCAAGAAGCTGCCGCCATTCTCCATGTCTTAGAGCCTGCCTTCAACCTGCATGGTAACGAGTTATATATTTCTGCGAGTATTGGGATTGCTGTTTATGATGATGATAGTCCTGATGCAGAATCTCTCATTAAACA
>JBEAPM010000217.1:0-7256 GCA_041164445.1 Cyanobacteriota bacterium | reverse complement strand
CTAAAGATGTGGCTTTGGCATTGAGCTATGCTCAAAATTCAAACTTTCAGGGCCCGTTTATCCTTTATGGTGTTTCAATGGGAAGTGCCGCAATTCTCAGAGCAGTAGCTCACGAAAAAATTACCCCTGATGCAGTGATTCTTGAACTTCCCTTTGCAAGACTTTTAGATGCCGTTAGAAGTCGATTAAGAGCAATCAGATTGCCAACTTTTCCGATCGCTGAAATGTTGGTCTTTTGGGGAGGCATTCAGCATGGATTCAATGGGTTTACCCATAATCCAGTAACTTATGCGAAGGAAGTTCAATGTCCTACTTTGGTGCTACATGGCAGACTTGATCAATGGACTACTATGACAGAAATCAATCAGATCTTTAAAAATTTGCAAGGTTCTAAGGAACTAACCATTTTCCCCAATACGGGTCATAGCCTGCTCGTTACGGTTGATCAGGAGCATTGGCAGCGAAGCGTTGATCAATTTTTACAGGGAGTACGATCGTCCTCGCCGTAGATCCTGGTTTAAGGTTAGATTGCAGGTGCCTGTTTATTCAAAACCCAGTGGGCCCGCAGGGCTCACCCCTCCTTAGGATTACGGTATCTGGCAGAAATTCGCTTGGGAAATTCCTGATACCCCCTTTTCTGCTGATCCCCGACTAGATCTTCTTAGGTAATTATTCTCATTGCAACTTTATCGCTATTTAGTTATAAATAAGATATAACGGAGGAGGTTGCCATGGGTAAGCTTTTTAATGAACTGAAACAAGACATTCTCTATGAACATGGCATGAATGCCTGTTTGAACTGCGGGGTCTGCACAGCGGTGTGTCCAGCGGCAGAAGTATATGACTATTCTCCCCGCGAAGTGATGAACACGGTACAAACGGAAGACGATGATTTGATTGAAGACTTGCTCAAGTCTGACAAGATTTGGTATTGCGGTCAGTGTTTTTCCTGTAAAACCCGTTGTCCTCGGGGTAATAGTACGGCTTCAGTGATTCTAGCCCTACGCCGTTTATCCGTAAAAAAAGGCTATTTTGCCGAATCAGAAAAGGGGCGGCAACAGTTAATTGCCAAGCGGATTTTTGGTCAAAATATGCTCGATCGGGGCTACACCTTACTGGCTAAAAATATTACGCCCGAACATTTTCCAGAGTTAGGGGAAAATTGGGAATACTACTACGAGCACATGGCAGAAATGCGGGAATGGTGGGGTGTTCCCATGGATCTAGAAAATAGCCCCGGTTCCCATCGTCAAATTCCCGAATCGGATCTCAATGAATTGAGAGCGATTTACGAAAAAACTGGAGCGATCGCCCTCATGGATGCGGTGGAGCAAGGCATGGAGAAAAAGCTCGGTTCCAAAGCAGAGGTGGAAAAGTACTGGCAAACCTGGCTAGAAACCGCCGATAGCCGAGACTATGAAATGCCGAACTTATAAAGTTTTAAGTTTTGAGTTCTAAGTTTTGAGTTAACAGTCTCACCTGCTCAATTCATAATTCAAAACTCAAAATTCAAAATTCATTTATCCTTAGGAGTAAATCATGAAGACCACGACTCGCGTTAAATTCTGGGAAAAACATCAAAAAGCTGTCCCCACGGTGGATGATCCCAATGGTAAAACCTGGGGGTGTTTTCGCAGTTGCTTTTTGCAAAGTGCTGCCCCCTATACCGAAGGCATTGCCTACAAAATTCTCAAAAATGATTTAGGTATTGACCTCCGGGAAGCAGCCGGTCATACTTCCTGCGGAGCGATCGGCTATCACGGGGATGTGGCGAATCTGGAAACCCAAATGGTGGTAGCTGCTCGCAATTTTTCCGTTGCCCATGAAGAGTTAGGGGTAGACAACCTCTTTTCCTTCTGTGTGACCTCCTTTGCCAACTACACCGAAGTGATTAAACTCTGGGAAGAGGAACCGGCACTGCGGGAGTATACCGCCAAAACCCTCAAGGAAACCACTGGCCGGGAGTTCTGGGTTCCCCATGTTTCTGGCGATCGTCCCTCCGTAGTTCATGCCTCTGATGTCTTCTTTGCCAACCGTCACAAACTCGCCAAGAAGTTGAAGTATAGCCTCAACGGAGTCAAGGCAGTGGATCATGTGGGTTGCCACTACGCCAAAATCTTTCCGGAAGAGGCGATGGGCGGATCGGAGTTTCCCCAAGTTCTAGTGGGGATGCTGGAAGCCTACGGCGCGACCGTAGTGGACTATCCCGAACGTCGTCACTGTTGCGGTATGGGTTTCCGCCAGTGTGCTTTCCCTGAAAACCGGGACTATACCGCAGGGTCAGTATACAAAAAAATGAAGAGTCTTAAGGAAGCTCACCCCGACTGTAAGTTGATGTTAACGAACTGCCCCGGTTGCACTGTGTTCCTAGATGCGGAGCAGGGCACCATCAAAGAGGTGCTGGAAGAGGACTTTGGGGTTTGTGTGCTGGACTATGCTCAGTTAACAGGCCTGCTACTAGGGTACGACCCCTTCAAAGATTGCGGTTTGAATGCTAAAGCGGTAGCGATCGAGCCTTTACTGGATCAAATTGGTATTCCTTACGATAAGTCCAAAACCTTTGAAGAACGGCGGCGACCCTTCTAATGCGGAACGCGGAACGGTGAACGCGACAGACGGAGATCCCCAGTCTCTGGGGAAAACATCAAACAACAGACCTAGGTTCGAGAAGAAACTGGGGACTCAAATCATCCAACTGAATAACTCAAGGAAATCAGTCTTATGAATCAAACCGTAGTTGTGATTGGCGGTGGGGTTGCAGGCATGGCCGCAGCAGGAAAATTACATCGCTTTGGCTTTAACGTTGTGTTAGTGGAAAAGGCACCGGAGCTAGGGGGCCATGTTAAAAACTGGTTTAAGGTCTTTCCTGACTTCACGGATGCTTCAGAAATTCTAGCTAACCTGAAGGCGGATTTACCCGGTGTTCGGATCATTACTGAAACGATCGTAGAGCAAATTAGCGGAGAGTCCCCGAACTTCAGTGTGCATCTGTCCAGTGGCGAAACAATCGCTGCCAGTAGCATTTTAGTGAGTACCGGTTTCCATCACTTTGATGCCTCTTTCAAAGAGGAATATGGCTATGGTCTTTATGACAACGTAATCACCGCAGTGGAACTAGATGCTATGCTCAAAGCAGAGCGGCTACAAACCGCTCAGGGCAAGACTCCTCAGAAAATAGCCATTATTCACTGTGTAGGTTCCCGCGATCAAAAAGTCAATAACAACTACTGTTCACGGGTCTGCTGCACCAACGGCATCAAAGACGCGATCGAAATTAAGCAACTGATTCCCGACTGCACCATTTACAACATGTATATGGACATCCGCGTGTTTGGTCGGGGGTATGAAGAGTTGTACCGCACCTCTCAGGAACAGTACGGCATTCAGTTTATCCGGGGTCGCCTCTCGGAAGCCAGTGAAAAACCCGATGGTACTCTCTATCTGAGGGTAGAAGACACCTTAACCGCTAAACCCATGCGCCTGACGGTGGATATGATTGTACTATTAGTGGGCATGGAGGGCAACAACGACCTCGCCACAGTAGCCGGGTTAGAAGTGGGATGCGATCGTTTTTACGTTACAGCGAATCAACAGTACTGCAACAACAGTTCCCCTCGTGCGGGTATTTTCCTTGCCGGAGCCGCCACCGGTCCCAAAGCGATCATGGAATCCATCACCGACGGACGATCCGCTGCCTCTGAAATCCTGGCCTTCTCCGTGCAACAACAAGCACTCACCCACTCCAACGGTCACTCGAATGGGCACAACGCCACTGCGGAACAGAGCACTGCACTCATTACCCGGTAACCCAACGACCCACCCCTAGCCCCTCCCTGGAGGGGGATTGAACAGCCGACCCACCCCTAACCCCTCCTTGGAGGGGATCTGAACAGCCGACCCACCCCTAACCCCTCCCTGGAGGGGAACCGGAACTCATAACTCATAATTCATAACTAAACCAACCATGACTACCCTACAGAAAACAACAAAAAAGAAAAAGTTCAAGTGCTTCTTTGGCATTAAGGCCGATCGTCAAGTGGATGGCGATCGGATGAACACCGCCTTTCAGCAACGAGTCCGGAAAGCTGGGGGTAAAGCCGCAGCGATCGATGCCTGTATGCAGTGTGGCACCTGTAGTGGTGGTTGTCCCAATGCGGACAAGATGGATTTACCGCCCCGTAGTTTGGTACTGATGATCCAGCGTGGGGAGTGGGAAGCGGTCATTAAAAGTGATACGCTGTGGCTCTGTAGTTCCTGCCACACCTGCACTTCCCGCTGTCCCCGTGGTGTCAGACCTTCGGAAGTCATTGAAGCGGTAAAAACGATCGCTATTCAGGAAGGAATTGAAAACAATTCTACCCGCTTTAACCAGATCTTTGTGGAGCAGATTCAAAAACGCGGGATTTTGTTTGAGCCGGAACTCATGTATGCCTACGGCGGCATCGAAGCTATCCTACAGCAAGCCCCCATGGGGATTCAACTCGCCCTCAAGGGTAAGCTTTCCCCCCTTCCCCACAAAGTCAAAGATCCCAAAACCTTCCAAACCGGCATTGCCAACCTCAAAGCAAGTTCTACAGGGCAATCTCAAACGCAACCCGAGAAGAACTCCGGCCATTTCTAGCAAAGAACGACCTCCCCCCAACTCAAAACTCATAACTCAAAATTCAAAACTCATCCCTCATCCCTCATAACTTCGCCATGAAAACCACCCAAAACTCCCCAAAGTATTCCTACTATCCTGGCTGTAGCCTCCACACCTCCGCCAAAGAATTTGACCTCTCCACCAAAGTTGTCCTAGATGCTCTGGGGACTGAATGGGAAGAACTGCAAGATTGGTCTTGTTGCGGCGGATCGATCGCAGGGGGTGTGAACCGCAATGTGGGTCTGGCTTTAGCCGCCCGCAACGTTGTCCTAGCGCAACAACAAGAACGGGATCTGTTAGCCTCTTGCTCCGGGTGCTACAACAAGTCAGCTAAAGCAGCCAAAGCCCTAGCAGAACCAGAACAACGGGAAGAACTGCGCCCCTTACTCAAGGAAATGGGTTTGGATCTGCCGGAAAAGCAAGTTAAAGTGCGGAACGTGGTGGATGTGCTGGCCAATGACCTAGACATTAGCCCTGCCATTAAGCGCCCCCTCACGGGCTTAAAGGTTGCCTGCTACTACGGCTGTTTGATGAACCGTCCCGAAGATATTACGGGCTGGGATTCTGCCGTGAACCCCATGGCGATGGATAAGCTTGCTAAAATCTGCGGTGCCGAAGTCCTGGACTTTCGGGCAAAAACGAAGTGCTGCGGTGGTCCGATTTTAGTGCCCCAGGAAAAAGTGGCCTTTGAACTGACCAAAGCCATTCTGGATGAAGCCCAGGAACTAGGGGCCGATTGTGTGGTGCTGGCCTGCCCCCTTTGCTCTACTAACCTAGAGTTGCGCCAACCGGACATTGAGAAAGCCTATGGCGTGAGCTACAAACTCCCCATTTTGTACATCACGGAGATCATTGGTTTAGCCATGGGCATTGCTCCCCGCAAATTAGGGTTAGACAAGCACTTAGTGTCTGCTCAGTCCGTCCTCAGCAAGATTTGAGGGGCTGACGGGGCTAATTACTTGATATTAGTCTCCAGAAATCGGGGATCTTGGTGCTTCAGTTTGCCACGCCGCGATCGAGGGTATCAAGTAAGGTAAGGTATTCCCCAAGACCGTATTTATGAGGGCCCCATGGCTCATATTGTTGTGATCGGTGCTGGTATCGGTGGTTTGCCCACCGCCTATGAATTACGCCATCTCTTGAACTCTGACCATACTGTTACCCTTATTGCCGATACCCCCTATTTCACCTTTATTCCTTCCCTGCCTTGGGTTGCCCTCGGCTTAAAAAAACTGGAGCAGATCCAACTCTTTCTGCCGAACCTCTGCCGTCGGCATCGGCTAAACTGGCGGCAAGGGGCGGTGCAGGCCATTGACCCCGTACAGAAAACCCTGTGGATTGGAGACGATCGTTCCCCCCTCCGCTATGACTATGTGGTGATTGCCCCTGGCGCTGCCTTGAACTTTGCGGTTATTCCCGGACTGGGCCCGGAAACCGGCTTTAGCCAATCCGTCTGTACCCCCCATCATGCCCTTTTAGCCCACCAAGCTTGGCAAAAATTTATCGAAAATCCTGGTCCCTTAGTGGTGGGTGCAGCCCCCGGAGCAAGTTGTTTTGGTCCCGCTTACGAATTTGTCTTATTGGCGGATTGGCTGCTGCGGCGCTTGGGCTTACGACAGCAGGTTCCCATTACTTTAGTGACCTCAGAACCCTATCTCGGACACCTCGGCATTGGTGGTATGGCTAATTCCCAGGAATTAGTCGAGGCGGTTCTTCAGGAACAGCAGATTGAAACCGAGACCAACGTAGCGATCGTCTCCATGACCTCAGACTCCATTCTCCTGGCGGATGGGGCGGAAATTCCCTTTGCCTACAGCATGATCCTCCCCTCCTTCCAAGGCCCCGCCTTTTTGCGGGACTGTCCAGCCCTTGCGAACCCCCAAGGCTTTATTCCTGTCCTGTCCACTTACCACCATCCCAACTTTGACTCCGTTTATGCCGCTGGCGTGGTGGTAGAACTCACGCCCCACGAAACCACCCCCATCCCTACGGGCATCCCCAAAACCGGACAAATGACAGAAGCGATGGGCATGGCCGCTGCCCATAATATTCTGCGTCACCTGAATCAGTTATCAATCCCGGCCGTTACCCCCACACTGTCTGCCATCTGCCTGAGTGACTTTGGCGATCGAGGCATTGTTTTTATTGCGGATCCTGTCCAACGGGAACCGGGTATGGCAAAACGTCGCCGTTGTCTTGCCCTAGAAGGGTCTTGGGTAAGTTGGAGTAAAACCCTTTTTGAATGGTTTTTCCTAATGAAAATGCGCTTGGGGCTCTCCATTCCCTGGTTTGAGAAACTAGGTTTACAGGCTTTAGGGCTAAAATTAGTCACCCCGATCGCTGCAGAAGAACCACAACTCTAATCTAAGGTGAGGAGAGGATTTCAATGGTGACTAAAACATCTAAACTATCTGCCACCGGAACCGCTTCGCGTTGAGCCGGTTGAAATGGCCAGTCTTGCAGTAAACAGGCTGCCCAACTTTGATAATCTGCGGAAAGAGCGGAACCAGTCAGTTTGGGGGTTGCGCTAATCACCCTTCCTTCAGCATCGATCGCTACCGCTACTAATAGAGCCTACATTTCGCAGGTTCATGAGAGACACTAATATTTCTGG
>JBEAPM010000216.1:0-6148 GCA_041164445.1 Cyanobacteriota bacterium | reverse complement strand
TAATTTAGACCGAGAAATTGTGAGGGGTTCTGCTTCAAAGGAAAATTGATTTTTATTATCGAAATGCTTAAAGTTACGGCGTAGGGCTTCCACAATCTTAGTGACTTGACCTTCTACGAGTAGGGAAGGCGTTCCACCACCGAAGTACACCGCATGGATGGGACGATCGCCAAGCTGAAATTTTTCCGCTGCCATGTCAATTTCTTGGCACAACACATCAACGTAGCGATCAACTTCAGGACGATAGTCTTTGAGATCAACGGTTTTATAATAGCAAAAAGAACAGCGCTGGGTGCAAAAGGGAATGTGAACATAAATGCACATAGGTTGCCCTTCGACCTTTTGGGTTAAGGCTTTGCGATTCCAACGTCGAAAAGAGGGATAGTTGGTAATCAGGGGTAAGCGCTTTAGTTCTAAATTTGACTTGGGTTCAGCGATCGCAATCATGAGAGTTTACCTCAGCTAAAGACTATGGATGTGAGCAAAAAAAGTAATGAGAGTGAGAAAAGTTAGGCTGAATTTACACCGCAACTTGGGATTCCATTTTGCTGATGATAAACTTGGAGAGAATCGTCAGATTGCCAAAGTATTCGGGGCTGAGTTCAGAATCCTCAAATTGTACATCGAAGTGTTTTTCCACGAGGGAAATCATTTCCACTGTGGCAATTGAATCAAATCCTAAGCCATCCTCAAATAAAGAGGTGTTTTCATCAATTTCTTCCACGGTTAAATTAATGTCTAGTTCATCAGCAATAATCTCTTTGAGTTTGGTGATAATGCTAGCTTGATCCATGATTAAGTTCCTCCAAAATAAGGTTTAAAATTGTAGAAGACTCCAGTTAGAGCCGGACGAGAGCCTGGCGATCGACCTTGCCATTGGGTAACAAAGGCAAACTTTTGAGAATCTGGATGCTATCCGGTATGGCTCGCTTGGGCAGACGATCGAAGCAATGGGCTCGAATCTCAGATTCCGCTGGCTGAAAGCCTTTGGCCGGAATACAGTAGGCCACTAGACCTTTGCCCCGAGCGCTTTCTCCCTTCGCCACCACCACCGATAGCTCTATGGCATTGCAGGTATCGATCGCCCGTTCCACATCGGAGAAAAACACCAGCAGACCATCTCGGTTCACACTGTGATCACAGCGGCCCACAACGGTAATCTGTCCGGTGTCGCTAATTTGTCCAAAATCCTTGGTGCAGAACCAATCGGAGATCACCTTAGGAGTTGGCTCTACGGGGTTACCGCAGCGATCGACATAGCCTTCAAATCCCATGGGATTCTGACACCAGAGTTCACCGAGTCCCTCCAGATCGGGGGGAAGGTCAGTTTGGGGATTTTTTAACTTAAAGTGAATTCCGGGTAGGGGTTGCCCTACACTCTGGGAACGCGAGGTGACTGCATCTTGGGGACTAGCGGCTGCCATGATTCCCATCTCTGTACTGCCGTACAATTTGACTAAACAGCCAAATTGTTCCTCATAGCGATCGAAGGTTTCCGATCGCACCCGATCCCCTGCCGCCACCGTCATCCGGTAGGGGCGGGGAGACTTGCGTCCCTTGAGAAGCATTTCACAGAAGATGGGAGTCATGAAGGCAACGGTGGGATCAAACTTTTGTTCCCGTTGGATGTAGCGCAATAGGTTCGCACCTTTCTGGAGATCCACGGAAGCACCGGCCAAAATACTGGGCAAAAAGGCAGCCCCTAGACCGTACATGTGAAAGAGGGGCACTGGAATGGCGACCCGATCGCTGGCCGTGAGTTGGAGTCGGGCTTTCCCCGCTTCAACATTTTGGAAGAAACGATCGTGGTGATGCTGCACTAATTTGGGCGTGCCCGTACTGCCGGAGGTGCGCATATAGAGGCGATCGCCCCCTCGCAAGGCTTCGGGAAGATCTGTAAAGGCGGGATTGGGCTGCACTTCAATGCAGTCCGTAATCTCTGCTAGGGGGGAATCTTGCACCCTCAAAATTGAGGCAAAAAAGGTGGGTAGTGTGGCGAAATCAAAGTCTGGCGTTGCGGGCGGTAAGAGTAAAAAGCTATACCCCCGATCGAAAAGATATAACAGGACGATCGCATTCTGTGTACTATTAGCACATTCAAAAATGAGGGGTTGAGTGGGACTGAGACCCCGTTCAAGAAAGTGACCATCTAAAGCCTGAAAAAGATGGGGAAGACGGCTTGTGGCAAATTCAACCTGACCATCAGTGATGTGTTGTTGTGGAAAATGATCAGAGTTAAAACGTTTCATTTTGATCCCTTAAAAATTTTGACCCCTGAGAAAACCTGGATGATCAATAGAAAGCAGCAAGCTCAGTGAAATCACGCAGACAGATTTAACTCTGGCAACTGGCTGGTCTTCCGAGAACTGGTTCGATTGATTAGTCTTCAGTATGAGACCAACCTTCCCAGACCAACAAGTCATAAAATTCATAACCCCGGGATCAGTACATTGCTCGTCAGACCACAATGATTTACTGCAATTGAGGTTTTGCTTCTAAATCTGAAAATGGAGTGGATCAAGAATGGACAAAATTTAGGTTGTTAATCCTATCTTGAGCAAAAAATCAAGCAGATTTGCTACCAAATACCCGGAAATCTCCTCATCAATGAGAACAGCAACGCTGATGATTCCTTATGCATAGCTACCGTCAATCGATATTGTTCATATCGTCAGAACTCTAACTGTTGTATAATTTCCGCAACACCTATAGTCTAGTGCGCAGCAAGGGCTGTGTTCCGCAGGAAGTCGCCACCAATGGAATTAACAGACGAGCTTGTCCAATTTGTTGAAACCCTTGTCAGCCACAAGACGGGCAATGACTTGAGCTTTGTGCAAAAAGTTATTTTGCGGGAATCCCTAGCAGATACCCAAAAAACCTATGCACAAATTGCCCAAGAGGTTCGCTATTCTGAGACCTATATTAAGCAACTTGTTGCCCCTAAATTATGGCAACTTTTATCCTCAATTCTTGCCGAAAAAGTTAATAAAACGAACTGTCGATCGTTATTAGAATATAAACTGCGATCGTCTCCAGAGTTGGTGCCTACTCTCCCGGTTGGCTTAGAATCCCCTGAAGGTCAAGTCCCGCTGTCTTCTGCACTCTATGTTGAACGGGACTCTATTGAGCAGTCTACCTATGCCGAAATTCTCCAGGCTGGCGCTTTTATTCGGATTAAAGGCCCTCGCCGCATGGGTAAAACATCGCTGATGGTGAGAATTTTGGACTATGCTACGAAGCAAAACTACGCTACAGTGCGATTAAATCTCCGGAGTGGCGGCAGTCCCGTTCTTCGCTCCATTGATAAGTTTCTCCGTTGGTTTTGTGTCTTTATTAGCAAAAAGTTGGGCATACCGTCCCAACTCGATGACTATTGGGATGAAGACATTGGTCCCTTAGTGAGTAGCACCTTATATTTTGAAGATTATTTGCTGAACCAGATTGATCGCCCTCTTGTTTTGGCCTTAGATGAGTTAAATCAGATTTTTGAATATCCAGCGGTAGCGAAGGATTTTTTAGCCCTATTACGATCGTGGCATGAAGAAACCAAAGATGTTTCCAGTTGGCAGAAACTACGATTTGTCTTAATTCATTCTACAGACATTTATATTCCCCTAGAGACCTATCAATCTCCCTTTAATGTCGGGCTTGCCATTGAATTACCTCTCCTCACGTCCTCTCAGGTGGAACAATTGGCAAAATTACAAGGGCTGGATCTGAAGAAAAATCTCTTAATGCGATTGATGCAAGTGTCTAGTGGTTTTCCTTATCTCGTGCGCTTTGCTTTGTATCACAGTCTTCGCCACCAGATTGAACTGTCCGTAATTTTAGACGAAGCTCTGGAGGATGGTGGTATTTATAAAAACTATCTCCGCGCCCAGTGGCAGAAATTGCAGCGGGAACCTAAACTGGTCAGTAGTCTTCAAGGCATTTTGGATAATCCTGAGACAAAGAATTTAGACTTGGAAACCAGTGCGAAGTTGTGGGGGTTGGGCTTAGTCCGTTGGAAAGACGATCGCTATCAATTCAGTTGCGGGTTATATCAAGCCTATTTTCAAAAAATCTTTTCTCGATCGGGCGTTACAGGAGGCCTTGTTTCGTGACCTCAATTTCGCAATCTTTAGGGTTAGCGGGTCTGTTACTGAGTCTGGTTGCTCCGGTTTGGGCTGAAGGTGAACAACCCCGTTCCCTCACTACGCTGCAACCGGATCCCCTACTTCCTAATCCGGCCTTGCAACGATCTCTGTCTCCCTTGGAACGGCGAGCCATCCAAAAAACGATCGTGCAATTAGATCAGGAAGCCCAAGCCTTGCTGGCCGCTGATCAAGGGGATCAGGCCTTTGATCACTGGTTTCGGGTTCTCAATTTACAACGGGCTTTAGGACGATCGGAAGAGATTAAAGGACTGGGCCGCATTGGGGAATATGCTTGGAAAAATGCCCGGAATGAAGATTTGCAAATCATTACCGATCGCTTACACACCTTAGAAACAACTTTTCGGGACACTCCTCAGCAGCTTTTATCGATAGATGCTATGGCTTTAGGGAAGGCTTATCAGCAAGTTCGAGATTTAAATGCTGCCCAAACCTTTTATGAATTTCAATTAGATATTGCCCAGATCCAACAGGATATTCCTGCCACCCAGGCTTTACTTGGGGAACTGGTACAAGTTCACTGGGGCGCATTGCAATATTCACTAGCGGTAGAGTATACCCAGCAACAATTAGAATTGCTTCGATCGTTTCCCGTGACACCAGAGAATCTGGAGCAGGAGCGATCCCTTTTAATTGCTTTAGCTTTTTTAGCCAAACAAAGTGGGGATTCCGAAACGGAAATTGGGGCCCTAGAGGAAGCGATCGCTTTAACCCTCGATCTGGGGTTAAGACCGGAGATACCCAATTTATTAACCACCTTAGCCCAAGCGCAGCAGAAGGTGGGACAATCTAACTTAGCGATTGAAAACTACCAAAAAGCCTATCGCTTCGCCCAGCAAAATCAACAGTTTGAAAGTGCTCAAAATATTTTATTCTCTCTTGGCCAATTGCAAGAGCAGAAAGAACAGTTTGAGGATGCCATTCAAACCTATGAACTTCTACGACAAGTTCATCGTTACTCTTCTAATCTACTTGGCTTACTAGACAGCTACGATCGTTTAGGACAGTTATATTTACAAGTTCAACAACCCACCAAAGCACAAGAACAATTTCAACAAGGACTCACTTTAGCAAAACGTTTAAGATATAGAGAAGCAGAATTTGAATCATACTTGCAGCAATTTTAAGGACGACTTTAGATCCGCACTCATGAACATTATCGTCAACAAACTTTTACGACAATGAACCTGTTTACGATCGGTCACTCTAACCACTCAATCACAGACTTTATCAAGCTATTACAGCAGCACGAGATTACAGCCTTGGCCGATGTCCGATCGAATCCTTATAGTCGATATTTGCCAGATTACTGTCAAGCACAATTAAAGGATCATCTTAAAAGCGATCGAATTCATTATGTCTTTCTCGGTCAAGAGCTAGGGGCCCGCCCTCAGGATCAAAGTTGCTATGTAGAGGGTAAAGCCATTTACGAAAAAATTGCAGAGACAGATTTATTTACAGATGGAATTCGGCGCATTCTCAAAGGAGTCAAGCGACACCGCATTGCCTTGATGTGTGCGGAGAAGGATCCGCTGACCTGTCATCGAGCGATTTTAGTTTGTCAGCACCTCAGAGACTATGACTTAGATATTCAGCATATTCACCCTAATGGTACTTTAGAAACCCATGATGATTTAGAAAATAGATTGCTCACCAAGCATGGTTTTAAGGGGGTGATTCAAACTTCTTTATTTGAAATGGATTCCACTTTGAATCTAACGGATGAAGACCAACTGATAGAAGCCTACAAAAAGCAAGGTTTAGAAATTGCTTATGTCGAGAAAAATACAGAAAACTTCAATTAATTGTGGTGAGCAGAGCAGCCACCCTCCACAGTGGCGCTTTGCGCCGTACTCTTTCGTTAAATTTAGTTAGGAGTACCCTATGTCTAGTTCAATTCAAGTCTTTACGATCGGCTTTACACAAAAGAGTGCCGAGCAGTTTTTCGAGCTATTAATACAATCTGGAATTAAAACCATCATTGATACCCGGTT
>JBEAPM010000215.1:0-8814 GCA_041164445.1 Cyanobacteriota bacterium | reverse complement strand
GCCCTAATCCTTTGGTATGTAGGCACCCGTTTGATTGCCTTCGCCCTCAATCTCTTGAATGCAAGCCTCAAGCGCACCACCATTGAACCAACGTTATTGGTTTACCTACAATCTACCGTTAACGTTCTCCTCAATGTTGTTTTAGTGGTGGCCGTTTTAGGCTTCTTTGGCATTGAAACAACCTCCTTTGCCGCCCTCTTAGCTGCCGCAGGTATTGCCATTGGCGCAGCCTGGAGTGGTCTTTTGGCTCACTTTGCCGCTGGGGTCTTTCTGGTTATCTTCCGTCCCTTCAATGTGGGGGATTTTGTCACCGCTGGTGGCGTTACCGGTACCGTTCGGGAAATTGGGCTCTTTGTCACCACCCTCGACACTTTGGATAATGTCAGAACGATCGTGGCCAACAATGCAATTTTTTCCGACACTATCCAAAACTTTTCCAGCAATCCCTATCGCCGTGTGGATCTGGTGGCCCAACTGAACCATGGTATTGATCCTGCGGATGCGGTTCAACGGCTGCGGGCAAGTCTCAGCAGTATTCCTAATATTTTGGAAACGCCAGCCCCCGATATTGAAATTCTTGAGTTCAACTTGGCGGGCCCCGTCTTAGCGGTACGTCCCTATTGTAATAATGCTGACTACTGGCAGGTTTACTTCGATACTAACCGAGTCATTCGGGAAACCTTTGGTGCGGCAAACTACCCTGTGCCTGCTCAGCACCTAGCCTTGCATCAAATGACGAATTAATCTCTCGCCTGGCTGACCATCAGCCTAGAGTAGAAGCGTGGGGCGCACAGCGTTGCACGCTTCTCTTTTTTGATTATTTTTTTGATTATTTTTGTCCCTTCTGGCTCTCGTTCTGGCCAGTTCCTGCTCCCCTTGCCCCAAAAGATTTGCCGTAAAAGCTGCCGAAATTGTCCTCTAGGTGCTAACTTAGTGTCCAGTTTTCAGCCACACCTGCGATCGTGCAGCCAAGAATAGAGGGATAGGATGAGTGAAACAACAGCTTTTTTAGCCGGATCAGCGGTCGCTGGGGTTGCCGCCCTGTTAATGCTCAAGAGTGGCGGATTGTCCTTGAGTCAAGCCGAAGTTTTACAGCCCTATGCTCAGACTCCCTCAACCCTGGTGACTCCAGCCCCCATCGTTGGCCCCACCCTGCCCGACAACGGTAATCCAGAACTCGAAGCGCTCTTGCGGAATCAACTGGACACCAATAAGGGTGCAACGGATGAACTGAAGCTACAACTGGAACAGCAACGAGACACCACCGCTCAATTAAAAGCCCAGTTAGAGGATCAACGTCGTGAAGCAACCGGGGTAATCGATCGCCTCCGGGATCAGCAGCGATCGATGGATATGCTCACCCTACAACAGGCCCTTCCCCGCGAAGAAGATCCATCCCTACTAGAACAAGCGCAGGCCTTGCAAACCATCCAAAACCGGGATTCCGCTGGCTCTGCTCAAGTGGTTACCCTCTGGGCTTTAGGGGGAATTCTCCTCATTTTAATTTTGGGGGGAGGCGTGATCTTAGTCAGTGTGATTGTGATCCTCATTCAACAACAACGTAAACCGAACAAAGCAGGGCCGGTGGTGCATCATCCCATCACCATGCCCATGTCTTACAACCAACTGCCCTACGGTACTAACCCCTCCAGACGATCGCCCTTAATCCTTCCCCCTTATGTGCGCCGGGGTCCCTCTTCCTCCACCCCCCCTTACCCTCCCTATAACCCGTATCAAAATAATCCCTATCACAATCCCCATCCCGGTAATCAGCCTAATCCCTATCGAGACAATACTTTCCGGGATAATATCTTCCGGGATTGGGAGGCTTAGGGTCTGCGGAGTGCCCACTACGGGCTGTGCTCGGTTAGCAAGGAAAGCCCTAGAGAGAGCATCAGTCTAGGGGTAGTGCATCACACCCATCACTCATCAGGCCCATCACTAAAGTGATGCCGATAAGCTTTTCAGTACCCGTTCAATACCCGCTTTCAAACTGAACCCTCAAGACGAACCTCAAGACGAACCTCAATGCCTTCTCTGCCTCCTCTTCGCTATTGGCTGCCTCTGTTCGATCCAGATACCGAGCACTGGTCAACCCTGGCCCGACTGCTCCGCTGGCTGACGATCGCTTGGGCGATTTTTGGTTTAATGGTGTTGCTCTCTGCCTCCTATGCCGTTGCCGAGTCAGATTTAGGGGATGGCTTGTATTACGTTAAGCGTCAGGCCGTTTGGCTGTTTGTTGCCCTGATTGTCTTTAATGTCTTAAATTACACCAGCTTACGGCAACTGATTGGGGTTGCACCATGGTGTTGTTTGGGCTTTTTAGGGCTGATTCTCTTAACCTTACTGCCTGGGTTGGGGACTGAGATCAACGGCGCAACCCGTTGGCTGTATATTGGCCCGATCCCGTTGCAGCCTTCGGAATTGATCAAACCCTTCTTAATCCTGCAGGGAGCCTGGGTCTTTAGTCAGTGGTCTCAGCTCCGCTGGAGTACGCGGTTCCTCTGGTTGGGAATTTTTGGATGCGTCATGGGATCTATTCTTTTGCAACCCAACCTCAGTACAGCGGGGTTAACAGGCATTTTGCTCTGGTTAATTGCCTTGGCGGCGGGTCTACCCTATAGCCAGCTTGTGGGCACGGCTTGCGCGGGTCTGATGACGGCGGTGATCAGCATTAGCCATAACGAATATCAATTACGTCGGATTTTGTCTTTTTTGGATCCCTGGAAAGAATCCCGAGGGGATGGTTATCAGTTGACCCAAAGCTTAATGGCGATCGGGTCTGGAGGCAATTGGGGCACCGGATATGGACTGTCTCACCAAAAGTTATTTTATCTACCCATCCAGCATACGGACTTTATTTTTGCAGTATTTGCAGAGGAGTTTGGTTTTGGGGGGAGCCTATGTCTGTTACTGTTTCTAGGTCTCTATAGTGCCCTGGGGCTAGCGATCGCTTTGAGGACTTCTCGTAAAATCCATCAATTGATTGCCATGGGAGCCGTAATTTTACTGGTGGGGCAATCCTTAATTAATATTGGGGTGGCAACGGGAGCGCTTCCCACCACAGGTCTACCGCTGCCCCTTTTTAGCTATGGTGGCAATTCCATGATCTCTAGTTTCCTCACCGCTGCCTTGTTAATCAGAGTGGCACGGGAAAGCAGTGAAGGGGACATTATTACCTTGGCAGACGATCGCCGGGCCGCTCGTCGTCGTCGCATCGCCCAATGATAGTGCCAAAGTCCCGAAAGTCCCCCCAGAAAGTATGGAATCCTCCGCGCCGCACACCACCAACACCCAACTTTCTTTGTTCTCCGTCAGTGAAGCCCGATCTTTAGACACTTGGGGCGCTCTAGATGTTTTAGACTCCGGGGCCATTACCCTCACGGCACTGCAAAGCTGGAAAAACCGAGTCCATACCTTTCAGAGCCAGGTACGATCGGAACCGCCCCCCCAACAACAAACCTTATTTGCTCCGGAAATTTCCTATACCCAGAACAGCATCGATCCCGATCGTTTAGATCCCTTTCAACTGCCTCGGCAAAATATTAACTTTTGGCGCTGGAAAGTCTCCGATAGCGGTGAAGCCGCCCTCTATTTTGTCATTGATTATCACCTGCCCCTGTTGCTCTATGTCGGTGAAACGGTGAAATCCAATCAGCGCTGGAAAGGGGAGCATGGCTGCAAACGTTATCTTAGCCAATATCGCCAAGCCCACTATGATCACCAGCAAGACACCCAACTGGGCATCGCTTTTCTGCGGGGAGCCCCCAGTCACTATAAAGCTAGGCAACGCTTAGAACTCAGCCTGATTCAACGCTGGCGATCGCCCTTTAATAAGGAAAATTGGACATTATGGGGGACTCCCTTTGTGGGTTAGACCGTTGATGCACAGGAACCTCAGATCGCTGTTTCGGGAACGCTGCGCTAACCTTTTTCTAGCCACCCGTAGACTTTCCTTGACCCTTCCCCTCGCCCTGTCCCTGATCTTCCAAAGTCATGCAGCGGAGGCTTGGCAGGCAAAAACGGCTTTACCGCCTCCCCTCCCTCAGGCAACCCAAGGGGAGCGGAGCCGCCATCTTGCGGAACAGGAACGCTACATCACCCCCGATCGCTATAACCTGCAGCAGTATCCCCTCATTCCTCGCCATGAAGCCCATTGGCGACGAACCCTCTGGGCCACGGCACTGCGGGAACCGGACAGTCCGGAGTTGGTCACCGCCTTCGAGACGATTTTGCCCCTCAGTTTTGTCACCAGCCTCAACGAGACGGAAAGCCGCATTCTGGAAATGACCCTACAGGTCAGCTATCAGTACTATGGACGCTCTGAAACCTGGCGAGAGCGGCTCACGCCCCTCTTCCAAGATATGGTGACCTGGAGCCCCCATCCGCGCTGGGTGGCCATGGCCCTCTCCGCTTTAAGCGAAACCAGCCCAGATCTCAGTGTCGATCGTCGTCAAGCTTGGATTGACCTAGCTGAGTCTCGTTTGCCGGAGTTCAAGATTGGGGATGCAACGGATCGGTTGCTCCTCGAACTGACCCTTCGCCACCTCAGGGAATCCTCACAACCGCTACCTCCGCTGGAGGATTGGGTACAGTGGCAGATTGCGGCGGGAGAACCCCAATTATTTGTCTTCTGTGAGCCAGAACGATCGCAGTTGTGCTACACCCTCCTGCAAGATGGTCAGGGGCGCTGGTTGCCCGATCGCCAAAACCCTAAACAACCCTGGTCTGTCCCCCTCTCCGGTCGATCGCTGCACGGGCTACCCTGGTACCTCAGTCGGGGCGAAACGCCCCAGGGGGTCTATCGGATCGAGGGGTTCATTCCCCAACCGGATACGGACTTTTTCTATGCCTATGGCTTCTTTCCCTTGGTGAACCTCTATGTTCCCCATGAAGCCGGTGTTGATCACTTTCGCCCCCAGAACCCTGGCACCATTACCACCTTGAGGGACTATCAAACGCTGCTTCCCCCCCGCTGGCGCTCTCGGTTGGGCATTCAAGAAAGCTACTGGGCCGGACAACTGGGACGGGGGCTCTTTCGCATCCACGGCACCGGAGAAGCCCCGGACTTTTTTGTCAATAACGATCGCTTTCCCGATCTAGCGGGTTGGAACCCCGCCATTGGCTGTTTAAGTGCCCTAGAGCAGTATGACGACCAGGGAAATCTGCTGCGGGCTGATATGCCTGCCATTTTAGAGGCGCTCCAATGGGCCCAGTCGTCCCCCGGCCCTACCCGAAACAGCGTCACCGGCTATGTCATTGTTTTAAATGTTGAGGATCCCAAAGCGATCGTTCAAGCCTTTACCCAGGGGAATGCTCCTCAAGTGGGGAGCAGAGGAGAGTAAGCCAAGCCTTGGGAACGCCTAACGCTGAAAAGGCTGATAGGATAAGCTTGGTTTTTCATTCATCTCGATCGCTGTGACCACTTCTCTTTCTTCGCAACTCGTCACCCTGGCCCAATGGATGGCGGCAGATTTTAGTAATCAAGAGCAAGCCTTTGCCAATCCACCGTTTTTTGCCCATATTCGCGTTTGTATGCGTCCTTTACCCTTAGATTTTATGGGCGGGCTCAGCTTTTATTTAGAACAAGCCTACGATTTTTCCCTAAACCGTCCCTATCGATCGCGGGTGTTGAAGTTAGGCGAAACTCCCTCCCACATCACCATTGAAAATTACGGTATTCGCCAAGAAGAAGAATTCTACGGAGCCTCCCGACAACCGGAACGGCTGCGTCAACTGCCCCTCGATCGTTTAGAGAAAATGGCGGGCTGTGACTTTATTGTCCAGTGGACGGGCACCAGTTTTAAGGGCACCGTAGAGCCAGGTAAACAGTGTAAAGTTACCCGCAAAGGGCGCGAAACCTATCTCGATAGTGAGTTTGAAATCAACAACAATCGATTTATCAGTTGGGATCGGGGCCGGGATCCCGTCACCAATGAACACATCTGGGGATCGATCGCTGGCCCCTTTGAATTTGTGCGCTGGGATAATTTTGCCTCAGAAGTTTCTTTAGGAACTTAGACCTCAGTCCGCACTAGGTTTGCGCGTTTGGGGTTTGAACAACCTCGTCATACTCAATCCCGTAATCAGGAGTGCCAATAATCCTAAACCATTGAGAATCGGGTAAATCTTTCCCAGATGCAGGAAGTCCCCGGTGTGGATTTGCATGAGCCATTGCCATTTCAGGCCGATCTCTAGATCCCATTCCTGGACTATAGTGGCTAGCATTCCCGTGATCACGGTGAGAAAAATAGGTAATGCCAAGATCGGGGCAATCCAACGATGATATTTGCGAAAAGTACGTTGCATGGCTAAACAAATTACGATTTATACAGATGGTTCCTGTCTAAAAAACCCTGGCCCCGGTGGCTATGGCGTTGTGCTGCTCTACGGTGACCATCGTAAAGAATTGTCCGGTGGATTTCAGCATACCACTAATAATCGGATGGAAATTTTGGCGGCGATCGTGGGGTTAGAAACCCTCAAGGAGCCTTGCCAAGTTCAGTTGTATTCGGACTCTCAGTATGTGGTCAATGCCATCAGCAAGGGCTGGGCCAAGCGCTGGCAAAGTAAGGGCTGGATGCGCAACAAAGAGGAAAAGGCCTTGAATCCGGATCTGTGGGAGCGTTTACTGAGTCTTTGCGATCGTCATCAGGTCACCTTTAATTGGGTGCGGGGTCATTCGGGGGATGTAGAAAATGAACGCTGCGATCGTCTGGCGGTTGCGGCGGCCAAGGGATTAGATTTAGAACCGGATACGGGCTACGAGCAAAGTTAAGGATCCTAGTCCATCCCATCTACGTATCATGGGAGCCAAAATGCCCCGACTCTTCGTCATGGGGACGCTTAGAAAAGCTCATCCGGCCCGGTACGGGTTTATGGGAGGGTTGCAGTCCTTGTAACATATCCGAAAGATGTAAGGCTTCAAAGGATACCGTCCGTTGTTCCCGCAACTTATGCCACACCGATCGAGACATCAGCAAATGATGCTCAATGCGATCAGCCTGAATCTGTTCTAAATAGGCTTCCCGCTCCGGTTGATAGTCCGCAGACTTGAGAATTAAGCTGTTGGGAGCATAGGCCTGGGTGAGCTTGGCCATATAGGACAGTAACTCTGGATAGAGCCAGGTATAGGCTGGATGCACCGTCATTTTAGCCTTGTGGGGACGATCGCTAGCGGGATGCAGGGTTAACTGGAAATGCCCGATCGCCGCTTTGCGTTGAGGTTCAAAAACAAACTTAGCAATGGATTGGCTGGAACCAACTAGATTTTGCAGTTGATTAAGACCACTATCCATCGGATTCACTTGAAAATCCTGGACATGACGATCGAACACCTGACGCAGCAGCGGCGGCATAGACACCGTATCCAGTTGATAAATGAGGCGAGCATCCGCATTACTCACCGGAATGAGATGAGGAACTTCCGACTCCCGTTGGGCTAACTGAGTCAACAGTTCAGGAGCGATCGCCCAGCGAGTAATTTGAGCGAGGGGTTGGAATCCCCCTTGGCGATAGAGACCCAGCTTAGCTTTGTCATTCACCTCCACATCAGCAATCCAGGTGCGGGCCTCCCAAATTTTTTCCAGACAGTACCGCAATAACTGAGTCCCCACATCACTGGCTAAATTGACATTGCCATCGGACAGTTGCCCCGTAGTAATGATGCGCTGTACCCGCCAAGTTGTGAGGCTTCGGTTAAAGGGCTCCACATGAATTAAGCCGAGGGGATGACGAGGGGGATGGTTCTGATCCGCTCCACCTTCCGCCACGTACAAACAGGAGCGATGTTGCCAGGGATTGGGAAACCAACTCAGGGCCTTGAGGGGCCAATACCAACGATAAATCCATTCCTGTTCGAGTCGCCAGTCTTCCTGCCAGCCCAGCGCAGAGGCTTTGTTCGCCCACAACTGTTCCAGATATTCTAAATCTCGATATTGGAGGGGACGAACCACAGGAGGACGCACTGAAGCAAGAGGAGCAGCCATAGGAAACCACGAAGATGAACTGCGAGAGCAAGACTATTTGGCGATGCTGGCGATCAACGGAAAGGGAAGAGTGCCTGCGTTGAGAGTACCTGCGTTGAGAACAGTGTCCTGCTCTCAGGCAAAGAAACCCCTTTCATCATATTTTTTTCATTTTGAACGGAAAGCCAAATGTTGGCTTTTCACTGAAAGCGAAAAATTTTATGAAAGCATGCAGCGCTCCGCGCCGCACTCTGCCGCCTTAAGTTGCTCGCTCAAATTTTTAATGTTTCTATGATAATTGCCAAGCGGGTAATCTGGTGGAAATCCCTGGGATAGCCATCACAGTCTAACGGGTCTAACGGGTATCTCCAGCAGTCCAAAACGGGTTTTCCAGTGCTAGGCAAGCATAGAACTATCACGGCCCACCACAACGCATCGAGAAATCCGCAGGGATGACGCGCCCAATTTGCGCTGAACAGCGGAGAGGATCGCCCAAGGTTTTGAATCCATCTCGATTTTTGTTAGACTCTTCACTGAATTGGGCTCTCGCCGTTAAGGCGGTGGAGTGGAGCACTCTAGTGTTGCTCCTGTTCCAAAGCCCTCCATTCCTATTCGCCTGATGTGCTTGTGAGTTCCATGACCCTTGTTCACCTCGAAAGTCTGCTGGATAACGCCGCTTTTCTGATTCTCTTTCTCACGGTGTTGGTGTATTGGTGTGGGGCAGCTTTTCCCCGCATTCCTGGGCTAGCGCCACTCTCCCAGGTGGGAATGTTAACGGGAAACTTAACGATCGCTGCTCTGTTGATTGCCCGTTGGATTGAGGGTGGTTATTTTCCCATTAGCAATC
>JBEAPM010000214.1:0-6702 GCA_041164445.1 Cyanobacteriota bacterium | reverse complement strand
ATGGGTGAACACCGCAGCATAATTGCCGGTTCCCAAGAGGATCCACGGTGTCGGCAGAGCATGGACTTTAACCGGATTGTGGGGATGGACGCTTTCAAGACGTAACTGTGGGCGAAGCTCTTGATGAACAAGATCAATTAATTGACTGAATGGCCTAAGCTGATCCGGGTCTCTCATAGGGGGGATAACAGGAGTTGCGACGCGATCGTGTGGTGGAAACTCAGGATATACAGCGACCATCAGTGATTCCCGCGCGTGTTTCGGAACTGAATATTTAAATGTTTAGGCTTTTCACTGAAAGCGAAAACATTTACGGGAAAAGTACGACGCTTCGTGCCGCACTCTTCCGCGTTAAGGGGGTCGTCAATATTTATTCGTGATTGACAATCTTCAGCAGCCCCGCCTTGACCCGTTCAAATTCAACCTCGATCGCTTTGTGGAGGGGAACTCCATGACTTAAATCCCCAACCTTAGACTGATTCTCCAACATTAAACATAATTTAGCCAAATGGGTGGCTCCAAGGGTAGCGCTACTGGATTTAAGGGTATGCACATTAAAACGCACTTCATTCGCATTCCCATCCTCTAGACCTTGATGAATAGCTCCTAAAAGATCGGGAACATCTTCTAAAAAGGTTTCGGTGAGGAAGCCAATACATTCTTCGATTTCGTCCCCTAAGGCCCCTAAATTGAGTTCAAGCACCGACCTATCGATCGCCGGTTCATGGTTCGGCTCCAGGAGTTGCTCAAGTTGATCGCCGGAAGTGTTAGCCATAATCCTCCTCTGGAGTTTCCGTCGGATGAAAGTAATCATAGATTTGTTTCGCCAGTTTTGCACCAATACCTGGTACTTCGGCCAGTTGTTTGGGACTGGCAGCGCGAACATAGTCAATCGATCGAAAATGGGCTAGGAGTTCTTTTTGGCGTTGCAACCCTAACCCAGTAATTTCGTCTAAACGGGAGCGGCGCAGACGATCGCTGCGACGTTGGCGATGAAAGCTAACGGCAAAGCGGTGTGCTTCATCCCGTACTCTGCGCAATAATTGTACACCGGGCTGATCTGGAGTGCTCACTAAGGGCTCGCTTTGTCCGGGCAAGAACAGTTCCTCGCGTTTTTTGGCTAAGCTCACCAAGCGTAAATCCTCAAGTAAATTTAAGTCGTGGAGGGTCTCCACCACCGCCGATAATTGTCCTTTGCCACCGTCAATGAGGACTAAATCGGGCCATTCATCGACGGGGTTGCGGTTTAACACACTGCCCTGACCGCGCTGGGGTAAGCTCTGCCCCTGGGCTTTTTGCTCGGCTAAACGCCGAAACCGGCGGCCAATCACCTCCGCCATACTGGCAAAGTCATCGGAGTGACCAATGGTGACCTCGGGATTTTTGATTTTGTAATGACGGTAGTGCTGCTTGGCGGGCAACCCATCCACAAAAACCACTTGAGAGGCCACGGCATCGGAGCCTTGGATGTGGGAAATGTCGTACCCTTCAATGCGGTGGGGTAATTCCGGTAAATCCAGGAGTTCGGCGAGATCCTGCAACGATTGTTGACAGCGATCGGCGGCCCGTTGGGTGCGGGCCAGTTCCAATTCTGCATTGCGCTCCACCATGGCAATCAGTTCCGCCTTAACTTGTCGTTGGGGCGTAAAAATCTCGACTTTGCGACCCCGACGATCGCTGAGGAACTGTTCGAGAATCTCTTGCTCCGGCAGATCATGCTGCACCAGAATTTCCGAGGGGATTTCGACCCCATCCAGTTGTTGGTAATGTTCCTCTAAAACCCGCTGCAAAATACCACCGGGGGGAGCTGCCTGAGCATCGGCAAAAAAGCCTAACCGCCCCAGGAGTTTACCGGCACGAATTTGAAAGAGTTGAATACAGGCATGGTGCTCATCCGCCGCCAGGGCAATGGCATCCCGCGAGACGGTATCGTCCGGCAAGGAAACCTTTTGATCCGCCCCTAAACTTTCTAAGCCTCGGATTTGATCCCGCACCTTAGCCGCCAGTTCAAAATTCAAATCCTCCGCCGCCTTTTCCATTTGTTGTTTGAGGATTTCTTCTAATTCCTGGCTCCGACCTTGAAAAATCATGGCAATTTTACGCAGGGTTTGCCGATAGGCTTCCGACGAAATTAACCCTTGACACACCCCCGGACAGCGGCCAATGTCGTAGTTTAAGCAGGGGCGATCTTTGAAAAGGGGTTGGCGACGTTGCCGCAAGGGAAAGACCCGTTTGACTAAGTTCAGGGTATAGCGCAATAACCCCGTATCGACATAGGGCCCATAATAGCGATCGGCCTTGTGGGAGAGTAGGCGTTTGCGGGTAATAAAAATGCGGGGATAGTCTTCAGACCAGGTAATACAGAGGTAGGGATATTTTTTATCATCTTTGAGTAAGACATTAAAGTGAGGCTGATGTCGCTTAATGAGGCTATCTTCCAGTGCCAGTGCTTCTGATTCGGTATCGGTAACAATACATTCAATATCCACAACCTGCCGCGTCATCATTTCAATGCGAGGGGTCAGATGATGGCCTTGGCGAAAATAGGAGCGAACCCGCGATCGTAATTTTTTAGATTTACCAATATACAGAATAGTGTCTTCTGCATCTCGCATTAAGTACACCCCCGGTTCGGGGGGTAACTCCTTCAATCGCTGCTCTAAGCGATCGAGATCTGTACACAGTGGTGTTACGGACATAGTGGAACTTAAACGAAGCCTTCAGTGCAAACGATGCTTTTAAGCTAGCCTACAGGACTTTGCCTGAGATCTTCATCCCCCTAACCGACAGGCCACCAACGGAAGGCGAAAGAGTGCAGCGCTGCACTCTTTAATTAAATTTTTTCGCTTTCAGTGGAAAACAACCGGCGGTATGGCGGCAGATTCTTAAGACCTCCTAAGGCGGAAGAGTGCGCCGCACTCTTCCATTACATTAAATTTCAGTGGAAAGCCCTCGTATTATGGTATCTTTTTAATTACTGAAGGGGAGTAGCTTGGGCTAGAGTAGCCCGTTATCTGAATCAACATACTGGCGATGAGCCTGGTTCAGGTAGCAAATTAGTTTTCTGATTTGTCAGCGAGACCTTCACTGAGTCCACGAAAAGAGTGGGCTTGGTGGGGTCTTTTAGATATCCGTCATGCCTGCTCAATCCACTACGAGTTGGAGTAAGGTATGAACTTTTTGACAGGATTTACCTCTGGGTTATTGCTGATTACGCTCTCCGAACTGGGCGATAAAACCTTTTTTATTGGTGCTATTTTAGCCATGCGTCATCCCCGGCGCTGGGTCTTTCTGGGGGTGACGGCGGCATTGGCTACGATGACCTTATTGTCGGTCTGGATTGGTCAACTGGCCTCATTTTTTCCCCAACGTTATGTTCAAGGCATTGCGATCGCCCTCTTTATTGGCTTTGGCTTAAAACTCCTTTATGATGCCAGCCGCATGTCTGGCCAGGAAACCCTAGAGGGTGAGCAGGCGGAAGCCCTGGAAGTGGTGAAGCAGGGAGAACAAAGTATTGCGGTCTGGTCTGTTCGATCGATATTGGTGGAGGCCTTTAGTCTGACCTTTATTGCCGAATGGGGCGATCGTACCCAAATTGCCACCATTACTCTGGCTTCTTCCCACTCGGCCGCTGGGGTGTTGGTGGGAGCCATTCTAGGCCATGGGATCTGTGCCGCCATTGCGGTAGTCTGCGGTAAATTGATTGCGGGACGTATTTCTGAGCGGCTGATTACTGCCCTGGGAGGAGTTTTATTTATTGGCTTTGGCCTCCTCGCCGCAATCGAAGGGGCTGGATAAGTGCTCTCCTAATATCTTGAGCAGCCCTGAAGGCATTATCTCTAACTGGGCAAAGATTGAATATTGCAGCGATCGTCTGCTAGCGTGATTAACGCACCTTCATCCAAACTGGATTCATCCAGTGAGAGACGCTATGAGTTCTGCCTTCCCTCCGACGTACACCATTACTATCCATCACCGCCAAGAGGGGCGTACCTATCAGGTCAAAGTCCCCGCCGATCGCTATATTTTGCAAACGGCGGAACAACAAGCAGCGGATCTGCCTTATTCTTGCCGCAATGGAGCCTGTACCGCCTGTGCCGTGCGCATTCTTTCGGGAGAGGTGGAGCAACCGGAAGCGATGGGCCTATCGCCAGACCTGCGAGCGCAGGGCTATGCCTTACTCTGTGTCAGTTATCCCCGCTCGGATTTAGAGGTAGAAACTCAGGACGAAGATGAGGTCTACGAAATGCAGTTTGGGCGTTATTTTGGCAAAGGTCGTATCCAATTTGGCCTTCCCTTAGATGAAGATTAAGGACAGCACAATGCTTACCCTGGCACACCTTGGCCCCGCCGGAACCTATAGTGAAATGGCTGCCCAAATTTGGGCCCAGCATCTGGAGCAGCGATTCCGTCAGTCCTGTGAACTCCAGCCCTACAGTACGATCGCTCAGACCCTCTATGCGGTGGCGGAGGGGGAAACCTGCTTTGCGGTGGTGCCGGTGGAGAATTCCATTGAAGGCAGCGTCACCTTTACCTTGGATACCCTCTGGCAACTCGATCGCTTACAAATCCAGGAAGCGTTGATTCTGCCCATTCTCCATGCTTTGATTTCCCATAGTCCGGATCTCAGCCAAGTTCAAACCATTTACTCCCACCCCCAAGCCCTGTCCCAGTGCCAGTTTTGGATTGAAACCCATTTGCCCCATTGTCGTTGTGTGCCCACCCATTCCACAGTGGCTGCCCTAGAGCAGTTGAAGGCCGAACCTGATGCGGCGGTGATTTCAGCCCAGCGGGCCGCTCAGTTATACGACTGCCCCGTGTTGCGCTATCCCATTGGGGATCATCCCGACAATTGCACCCGCTTTTGGCTGATTAGTTTGGATCCCTCTCCGGGGGGGAGTCACACCTCCATCGGGTTTACCTTACCGGCCAATGTTCCCGGTGCCCTCCTTAAACCCCTACAGATCTTTGCCGATCGTCACATCAACTTAAGCCGGATTGAGTCCCGGCCCACCAAACGATCCTTGGGGGACTATTTGTTTTTCATTGATTTAGAGGGCAATCGCCAAGACGATCGGGTGCTCAGTGCCTTGGAGGCCATTCAACCCCATACGGAAGTGATCCGAATTTTGGGTAGTTACGATGTCATCCGTTCCGGGGATTCTCCATCCTCCAACGGTGGTTGATCGTCAGCCATCAGGGTAAAATTTGAGCTTTCGGCGTTCCTCTTTCGACTTCCCCTTTGCGAAATGACCATTTGGCATCCCTTTACCCAAGCAAAAACCACCCCGCCCCCCCTCAAAGTCAAGTCTGCGGCAGGGGTCTGGTTAACCCTAGAGAATGGCCAGCGGATTTTAGATGCTATTTCCAGTTGGTGGGTGAATGTCCACGGTCATGCCCATCCAGCGATCGCTAAGGCAATTTATACCCAAGCCCAAATCTTAGAGCAGGTTATTTTTGCGGGGTTTACCCATGAGCCTGCGGAACAGTTAGCCCTGAAATTACAGGAAAAGTTACCGCCTCGTTTGGAGCATGTCTTCTTTTCCGATAATGGTTCAACGGCGGTGGAAGTGGCCCTGAAAATGGCCTATCAATTCTGGGTCAATCAGGGACAAAAACGATCGACCTTTCTGGCCTTTGAGGGCGCATACCACGGGGATACCTTTGGGGCCATGGCGGTGGGAGAGCGATCGATTTTTACCCAGGCCTTTGATGATTTGTTAATGACAGTGGAGTTTCTGCCGTTTCCGGCCACCCATTGGGGAGACGAACAGGTTACGGCAAAAGAGGCCCAGGCACTGCAACAGCTAGAGCAAAGGCTCGATCAAAATCCTCAGAAGTATGCTGCGGTAATTCTAGAGCCGTTAGTCCAAGGGGCTGGGGGAATGCGAATGTGTCGTCCTCAGTTCGTGCAGCAGGTGGTGGAGCGGTGCCAAGCTAGGGGAACGATCGTTATTTTCGATGAGATTATGACGGGGTTTGGCCGCACTGGGGATTGGTTCGCCTGCCTGAAAGCTCAAGTGGAACCGGATATTATTTGCCTATCGAAAGGCTTAACGGGAGGGTTTTTACCCCTGTCAGTGACCCTCTGTAGTGATCGAATTTACCAGGCTTTTTATAGTGATGATCCCGCCAAAACCTTATATCACGGCCATAGTTTTACCGCCAATCCCTTAGGGTGTGCCGCAGCTTTAGCGGGGTGGGAGTTGATGTATCAGGCGGAACCCCGTTTTCGTAGCCTGGAAGCCATTCATCATAGTCATTTAATCTCCTTTCAAGACCATCCCCTCGTGGATAACTATCGAGTCACCGGCACGATCGCAGCCCTTGAACTTAAAAGTGAGCAAGCGGGTTATCTCAATTCCATCAGTGCCCTGATTCGGGAGCGATCGATCGCCAAAGGGGTGTTGCTTCGGCCCTTAGGATCTGTGGTGTATCTCCTTCCCCCCTATTGCATTACCGATGAAGAATTAAGCTGGGTCTATCGGGTGATTCACGAGCTACTAGAGCAAATCCAGGAGGGTGGCTAGAGGCAGAGGGGGGGATTTCTATATGGGGCGGGTATTTGGGCGGGGAAACCCCGCCCCTACGGGGATGATTTTACAAATGATTGAACATTGCATCCCCGATCGTTCCATAAACCGTTTGGGTTTCCCGACCCAATGTAGGGGTTGGGTTTCCCAACCCAATGTAGAGATCGGA
>JBEAPM010000213.1:0-2878 GCA_041164445.1 Cyanobacteriota bacterium | reverse complement strand
TTGATGGGGATTGCCTCTGACTATGAAAGTAGTGTCAGTCGGAAGATGATTTCCCTCAATGCCAATCAACTCGATCGTCGTTTTCCCACCACGGAACCCATTTTAGAAACCACAAAGTTTGATGGTGAAGGCATCTTTATTTACTTTGAGCGAGATTGCCAAATCTTTGCCTTTAATGCCCCTTCGGGTCGAGTGCGGGTGGGGTTACCGGCTCTGAAAGCTTTAGAAGAGCATCTCCTGAGAACCAATCTGCAAAAAGGATTATTTCGGGCAGAGCTTTATTTGCCCCTCGAAATTTCGGGACGACGGGCAGGTATCGCGGATGTGTTACGGGTCTCTTTTAATGGAACTGAAGCGGAGTTAAACGCCCTTAAGTTGGTGATGATTGACCTCATCATGGTGGACGGTAAAGATTTACGATCGCATCAATCAGATTTTGAAAAAACCTGGACGTTATTGCAGGAATATTTTGGTGATTCCCCCTCAGCCCCCTTCTTCCGTCCTGAAGGATCCATTCTCCCCGAAAATCAAATTGCCGATCGTTTTGCCACTAAAACAGCGGCCGGGGCAGAGGGCTTAGTGCTGCGGCGACTACGGCGGGCTGAAGTCTATAAAGTTAAACCCCAACTATCCATTGATGCGATCGTTATCGGCTATGTGGAAGGCGAATATGAGGGGCAATATGGGATGACCTCGTTGCTGGTGGCTCTTACCTATCCCATCGAAAATCCTCATCAGATTGTCCTACAAACCTTATTGCGCGTAGGATCAGGCTTTAGTGATGCCCAGCGATCGGAATTGTTAACGCTGCTCTCCCAATGGAAAGTAGAAGCCCCCTTACCCATGACCGATAATGACGGTCGTCCCATTCTCTTTGTTAAACCCCACTATATTGTGGAGCTAAATTGTGAAGATATTATGGTCAATATGCCCGGTAGCGATCGGGACAATCGTACCCAAGCCTTTCTTTGGAACGCTGACAGTGAATCCTATCAATTTTTAGGTTTGCAGCCCTGTCCCCGTCCTATTTTTGCCACCTTTTTACGCTTCCGGGATGATAAAGAATTACTGAATGGGGGAGCCAGATTAGAGCAAATTGTGCCTAGTCCCCAACTTCCCCAAGACCAGCCAGAAAGGGTAGGGAAAGCAGAAATTATTCGGCGGGAAGTCTATCAAAAAGGAGAGATGATCCGCAAATTAGTGATGGTACAAACCAACAATCTAGAGGCGGTTCCCTACTTAGTCTATTGGACGGATTTTTCACCCAAACGGAAATCTCCTTTAGATGTCAGTGTTTCCTATGCCTACACCCTAGAGCGTGCCCATCAGCTTGCTGAAAACCTCATTGAAACTAAAATTGTACGGGGCTGGAAAAAGGTTTAGTTGTAGGGGAATAAGCGATCGGTATCCTTGTTAATCATGGATTCCTATTGAAGGAGAGTGGTAGGAGCGTTCTACGTTCTACACCATTTGGAGACCTGTAATTTGAATGATGACATCATCAAAATCATTATCACTTTGGGCACCGGGTAGATCCTCAATACCAAAGAGTCCGTTACCAAGCAGTTGGAAGTGATCTTGACCATCGCTATTCAAGGCAAGGAAGGGGAAATAGACATTGCTATAGTCTTCATTAGCCGTCTCACTATTAACAATGAGGAAGGGCAGTACCAGTGTGCCGCTATTTAGATTGCCGAGGATCTGGGAGGTCGTGGTTTGATCTGCGGGGGCACTCAGTTGTCCAATGGCATTGCCGATCGCTCTCTGGGCATAAGCAACTCGATTTTCTGCCGTAGGAGCAATATTCTCCACCGCACCGGTTAAAGCATCTACCGCATAAAAACCGATCGTGTTGTCAAAGGCTGCTTCCCGGTAGAGCGTCACTTCCATTACTAAGGACTGTTCCACATCCACTAAGCCATCTTGGTTAAGGTCAAGGTTACGGAAATCGAAGCCTTCTACAAATTGTGGGGTGTTGTCCACGCTGATAGTTAGGGTTTTGCCCACTTTTTCAATGCGATCGGGGGTAATGAAAAGATTGGCGGTAGAAGTTCCCGCTGTAACCGTGAAGCTGAGATCATCGAATCCCCCTTGACCCTCATTACCAAAGTTAAGTTGGAAGCCGTTTTCAGTCAGGTTAGAGAGGGCTGCACCATTTTGAGTAGAGAAGAAGACCTCTAGGGCGCTGGTGTTGCGTTGGAGATCATCAATACTGCCATCTACGATGAGGAAGAAGCCAAGACGCTGATTTGCCTCAAAATCTAAGCTAACTTCTAGGGTGTTCGTTAGCACATCTAGTGCCGCTAGTGGAGTTGCATCATCCCCATCCAAGGTGGACAGTACGGCTTGGGGATTGCCGGTGTTTAGGATTGCGTTCAGATAGCGATCGCGGTTGAAACTAGCTGTACCCGGTGTGATCAGTGAACCGTCAGTATCCGTAACGGAGCCTTGGGAATCGGTTACTTCAAACACGACCAATTGGTTCGCAGAAGCGGTTTGGTTTTGGGTGAGCTTGAACAGAAGAGCGAGGGCACCTTGAAGGGCGATCACCCCCCGCTGTTCGGGAGTGTCCTCTAGGTCAATTTGAGGGGGTGTAGGATTATCGTCTGTATCATTGTTGCTGTCACTACCATTATCCCCTGCATTTTCATCATTGCCACTACCGTTTTCTCCTTCATCGTCTTCGTCGTCTTCTGGATCTTCTGCTACTGCAGTACCCGCAGGTAAGGCATATTGCAAGCCGAAGTTGGAAACTAATTCATTACTGTCCCGCTGTAAGCTTTCCGAGTCAAAGTGACGATCGTAAATCTCACCATAATTCCCCACCGCTTTAATCGCATTTACGGCAAAGTCATTGCTTAACCCAAGAGCTTCCCCT
>JBEAPM010000212.1:0-4385 GCA_041164445.1 Cyanobacteriota bacterium | reverse complement strand
AACCCCAACCCCGACTCCCTCCGCCCCTGGAGAATGGAAACGGGATCAAAGCTTGCTGCAACAGGCCGCACAGGACAACATTGATCCTGAGTTTTTCCGAACCTTAGTGGACGATCGCTTTGTCGCTAGCTATGGCAATCAATCCCTGACCCTAGCGGAGAGTGATGCCCCTAACCGAGAGAATTGGAGTCGTTTAGGGCAAGAGTGGTTAGCCACCCTCAAGGCCTTGCCCAAACCGTGGCGATCGACCTTAGGGGATTTTAGCCAGGCAGACTTCGAGCGTTGGGTTGCGGCGGTTAATCAAAAACGGTTGAGTAGCCGCGCTTTAATTGATCTGGTGGATAATACCTTTTTCCAGTGGTTCCCCACCCTCTCCGAAGGAAACTTAACCAGTAGCCCTCCCCTCCTGCAACTTTGGTTTAGCCTGGCGGACACCACCACCCAAGACCTTCTGGCGGAAAAGACCCTGGGGGAAATTCGGATCAATCCAAACTCCTTTAACGGGCGAGTGAGTGGAAAAGTTGAGGCTCGCCAAGGGAGCGCCTATATTGCCAACCTGCAAACCGGTGATAAAGTCCGAGTGACCTTAACTGCCGAGAATCCCAATACACCGCCCCGCTGGTCTATTTATAGTCCTCAGGGGGCAACCCTTCTCGAGAAATCCGATCAAAATTACTGGGAAGGCACCTTAACGGAGACGGGTTTTTATGAATTTGTAGTTTTAGCGGGGGATCAGGGTCATAAATTTAGCCTAGATCTGATCGCAGAACCCTCCGTGCAGGCAACCCCCACCCCAACTCCCGTTACCCCACCTCCCCCCACCCCAGAAGCCACTCTGCCACCGGAGGGGTTTCAGCCGATTGAACCCGGTGCTGAAGGACAGCCCAACCAGGAGGGGAACGAGGCCGATCAAAATCAACCGGGTAACGGGAAGCCGGATGCCAATTAGATCCGGTTTATCGGTGGGAGTTAAAAGCCACCAAAGAGCTGCAAAAAGGTAGAGATGCCCATGAAGGGGGAGAGGAACGATCCTAACACCGTACCCACCGCATCCCCGACTCCCACAATGCCCTTGCGACCCACCACGATCGTGTCATTGGGTCGTAGCGGTGGGTTGTTCTCCGCATTCAGACCTTCAGCTAAGTCAAAATTGATATCTTGTTGGGAAACGGTACCATCCGGATTGAGGCGCAGGAGTTGAACGGCTCCCTTCGAGGCGCGGTTATTTAATCCACCCGCCGCTAAAATGGCCTGGTTCAAGGGGGTGTTCGGTACCACCTGGATCGCCCCAGGACTGACCACTTCTCCCACTATATTTACCGTGATCTCACTGGCGGAAAAGCTAGAGGCAGACAGCCGAGTAATTTCCTCGGGGGGAAGCTCTGCGGCAGTGGGAATGACGATCGTATCGCCGTCCTGTAACGGCAAGTCTTGATTGAGGTTACCATCCTGTAACAACTCCCAGAAATTGAGGGCGATCGTTAAACTTTCACCGCTGGGGCTTACCCTGCGCACCTGGATATCTCGAACATTGGCTTGTTGTGTAATCCCCCCCGCCTCTTGAATGGCATTGGTAACTCTGGGGGCAGTTCCCTGGGCTGGCAACGTATAGGGGCCAGGGCGATTAACTTCACCGACAACGGCAATGCGGAGAGGCTGATTTCTATCGGGGGCAAAGGTGGCACTGGTCAGAGTTTGGGAACCGGCGAGATCCACCTGGGTGGCGGTGGGAATAAAAACCTGATCGCCATCGCGGAGAATGACATCTTGATCTAAATTTCCAGACTGTAATAACTCTTGTAAATTGAAGCGGGTGACCTGTTCCCCTCGGGAGAGCCGAGATTCTGGGCGACGAACCTGAATTTGGCTGAGATCAGCGGATTGGGTTACGCCTCCCGCCTGTTGCAGGGCAGTGGTCAGGCTGGTAAAGGAGTCTAAGGTATAGACCCCAGGACGGGTGACTTCCCCCGTAATCGAGACTTTGGTGGCTCGGGCTTGGTTTAAGTTGATGGTTACAATGGGGCGACGCACAATGGGGGAAAGGGCTTGGCTCAAGGCAGAGGAGGCCTGCACTAACGTCAAACCTTGGACATTGACTAAGCCGACCAGAGGAAGGTTTAGACTGCCATCGGCCTGAATGGTGTAGGTACCGCTATACTCAGGCACATCAAAAATTTCCACTTCAATGACATCCCCAGCCCCTAATAAATAGCCTTCATCCCGCAAGGTGCCGGTGGAGGGTAAAAGTCTTAACTCAGTAGAGCGATCGGAACTGGTATTGAGGAGTTCAGCCTCGATCGGATTCGGGGTTGCAGGTTGTGCTTGGGCCCAAACCGGTAACGTTGTCATGAACAGAGTGCTAAATGAGCCCAGTACACTGATCCACGCAGCAGATTTACGCATAACAACTTAAAACCTTATGAATATCTGGAATGGTGAAGTAGGGCTTTAGCCCTAGCGACGACCTGATCGAACTCGAAACGAAGCATTCAAAACTGAATTACCCTCGCCACACCAAAACGGAACACGGGGCAGCCCGCACCACCCGTTCTGTGACTGAACCCAGGAGAAAACGAGCTAACCCGGTTCGTCCATGGGAGGCAATGACAATTAAATCAATCGATTGCTCTTTAGCATAGTCTACAATTTTGATGCTGGGGTTCCCCACTACTACTTCAAAATGAATCCCTTGATAGCGATCGTCTTCGGCAAAGCGCTGCTGAAAACTCTCTTGGGCATGGACAATGCGCTCCCGATCGCTCACGGTTTGCCAAATGGCACCGGGATCCATGGTTTGTAAGGGGAGCAAAACATGGAGTAGGTGAAGCTGCTGAGGCTTTGGAACACACTTGAAAACTTCTTCCTGGACTCGCAGGGCGGGTTCAGAAAAATCTGTGGGCAGTAGAACACGATGGTCAGGGGAGAGGAGCATAAGCTGTTATTCCTTTCTTTAAATTTTGGGCTTTCCACAGCTATATCTGAGCGCGGCGATATCGAATGACCTTGGCGGTAACTTAAGGGGTACCGGTGCCCGTTCAGGAGGAGCCCAACAGTTGTTGCAGGGCTTGAATAATCTGATCTTGCTGTTCCGGTTTCAACTCCGGAAACATCGGTAGGGACAAAACTTCTTGGGCGCACTGTTCCGCAACGGGCAAGCGACTAAAGCGACAGGGTTGGGATTGATAGACCACTTGCTGGTGCAGGGGAATGGGATAATAGACCATACTTTGAATGCCCTGATCCGCTAATTGAGATTTGAGCCAATCTCGGCATCGGGGGGTGTTGGGGAGGTCACAAGGACTGGTGTCCCCAGAGGGGGAATTTTGGCAACGGGGAGCCGCAGCACAGGATTTGACCCGCAGGGTGTATTGGTGCCAGACGGGTTCACTGTCCGGGAGCGGTTGGGGCAGTTGCAAGGCAGGGAAGGATTGTAATCCCGCCTGATAGCGATCGGCCACCTGACGACGTTGCTGATTCCAGCGATCGAGATGGTGTAGCTTGATGCGTAAAATCGCCGCTTGGAGGGCATCTAGGCGACTATTTAAGCCTAATTCACTGTGGTAATACCGTTCTGGGCTGCCGTGTTCCCGCAATTGGCGAATGCGCTGTGCAATCTCTGGATCTGCCGTAACGATCGCCCCGGCATCGCCACAAGCCCCTAAATTTTTAGTAGGGAAAAAGCTAAAACAACCAATATCTCCCCAACTGCCCACTTTCTGATCCTTCCACGCCGCACCGATCGCCTGGGCACAATCTTCAACGATCTTGAGATCATGAGCGATCGCCAGATCACGCAGCCGACTCATATTTAACGGCAAGCCAAACAAATGCACCGGCAAGATCAGACGAGTCCGAGGCGTAATCGCGGCTTCCACTTGATCGAGGTCGAGATTTAAAGTCTGAGGGTCAATATCCACAAAGACCGGAACAGCCCCCAACCGACTAATCACCTCTGTAGTAGCAAAAAAGGTAAAAGGGGTCGAAATCACTTCATCCCCAGGTTGCAGATCCAAAGCCTGAAGGGCTAGATACAGGGCATCGGTTCCTGAATTACAGGCAACACAGAAAGGAGAACCAATATATTGACCAAATTCTGTTTCAAAGGCTTTCACTTCCTCACCGCCGATATAGCGTCCTGAGGAGAGCACACGTTTTACCGCCTCTTCAACCTCATCTTTGATGGTTTGGTACTGCTGGGTGAGATCGAGGGGAGGGATAGGGGGCACGGATAATCCTTTTCTGGCTAGATTAAAATAATCTCTACGGGAACCAACCTAAGGGGATAGGGCGCGAAGCGCCGCACCCAACCGTGAAATTTTTCACTTTCAGTTGAAAGCCTCAAGAAATTTCAAATTATTTTACATGGTTTTTTGCCTGGGCTTTCC
>JBEAPM010000211.1:0-4522 GCA_041164445.1 Cyanobacteriota bacterium | reverse complement strand
GTCAAAGGTTATCTCAGGCGGCTCAACTATGCCGTTATGCCAAAATGCGAAGTCCGTCTAACTTACTTGTTTCGGTTTGAGATTGGGTAAGCGAAGATGATTAGCTTCGTTGTTTAGTCCGGGTAGATTTGGGGACGATCGTTTTTAGTCAAAGTGCGATCGTCTCGCCGTAGGTTGGGTTGAGGTACGAAACCCAAAAAGCTCAAGCTCATTATGGTTTAGAAGCGATCGTTTTCAGCTATTAATCTTGATCACGGAGCGATCGTTCTGGTAGATTAGTGCAGTTGGGAAGCGATCGTTTTTGTGGTTTAAGAGCGATCGTTTTGGGGGTTATAATTACAGCAGAAAAGCGATCGAGGAAACAAGAATTTATGAATACAGAATTTGCTCAAACGATCGCCTCAGAAGTTCAGCTATTTCAGAGTATTAAATAGAAAGAAAACTTTCTCTTTTTACTTGGTGCTTTACTTGCCAGAGTAATCAGCCTAAAAAAAGCCGCAGAGGTAATGCAGCTAGAAACAGGGCAGTTTCTAAAAATTATAAATCTGATGGGTATTGAATTTTCTTACCTCTCCGAAGAAGATGTTGCTTTAGAAAAAAGTTGGTGAATGAATGCAGATTCTTCTCAATTCATCGCCACTAATTTTTCTGTCAAAGTTGAAGTATCTAAACCAGTTCGTGAAATGCACCCATCACCCATTAAATGATCTTCAACAAATCCGTGCATTATGCTATCGCTAACATACCCCACAGTTGATGAATTTAATCATCCCAAGATCCTTGAGTGCGATCGTTTTTGAAAGCGATCGTTGGTATGAAACTCAGATCCGCCAACAAGTTAAAGCGGGTAATCTGTGAATAGGCTGTCCCTCGTGTTGCCCGAATTAAAGCTGTCCCGATGGGGGGGATATATTGGCATAACGCTACCCCTACTTTGGCTAGATGAGGGTTGATCAAACCATAGTGCATCAGACGGCCGAGGGAGAGGCGAGTTTTAAATTCTTGGTTCCATTGGCGAGTGTAACGTTCCTTTAAGGTCACTGTCCTGAGTTCATTCTGCAAAAAGGCATGGGCTAGGGGAACGGCTAATTCTGACGATCGCAAGGCCATGGCCATGCCATCACCGCAAAGTGGCGCGATCATCCCGGCTGTATCTCCCAGCATCCAAATATCATGATGAAATTTTTCCTTCAGGGCAAAGGTAATTTGAGTCAAGGCTTGGGTACTGCCCCGGACACTGCTCAAGGTGTTTAGGCGATCGGCTAACCTTGGGTTTTGATAGAGGATTGGATGAGTGACTGGACTGGTCTGAGGGGCAGAATCATCCTGAGTTGGGGATGATAAGGCATCTTTGTGGGCAATCCAGCAGATGTTGACTTGTCCCTCTTCAATGGGAGATAAACCACAATAGCCACCAGGAAAAGCATGAAGTTCGACGCTGGCAGGGAACTCTACTCCCCGATAATGTCCCTTAAAGGCAACAAAGGGAGCGGAGCGCTGTAGGAATGGGCGCTGTAAAGTACGATCGAGCCTCGATCGTTTTCCATAGGCCCCGATTACCATACGGGCGGTAAAGTGATCCTGGGGAGTTGTTACGGTAAAGCCCTGATCTAAAGTTCCCGTCACTCCCGTGACGAGGGCTCCTTCTTGGCAAGTAACTCCCACTGCTGCAGCCCGTTGCAGTAAACTTAAATCTAGGTGATACCGACTCAATCCTAAGGCAACTCCTGGCAGTGAACTGGCAAAGCTCTGTCCCGTGGTAGTGGTCACTAGCGATCGGTGGATTGGCACTGCTCCCGCCTTTTCTACGGCTTCACTGATTCCTAAAAAGTCAAATGTAGCTAGTACCTCAACGGATAAAAATTCGCCGCAAAGCTTATGGGTAGGGTAGCGCTGTTGTTCGAGGAGTAGCACTTGATGTCCCCGTTGCGCCAGTTGAATGGCTGTACTACATCCGGCGAGTCCCGCGCCAATGATAATGACATCGTAGGTCATTTTGGAGTAGGTCATTTTGTTGCGGAAGATAGGGTTACGGTAGACAGGAGCCAGCGAAAGGCCCAGCGCCAGTGTAGTGAAAATGATTTTAGACCGGCTCCCGTCGCGATCGTTTTGAGATCTGAAGCTGCAAATCCCCGTAAAACCGATAAGGGCCCGTCATTTTGCACCATGGGAGAGGCGGGTAGGAGCCGGGTTAGGCTATAAATGCCGTAATAGGCTAAGGGGTGACGATGCAGGTCATTGATGATGATGCCGTTGCGGGCGATTCGTTGCATTTCTCCCACAATTACGATCGCATTGGTTTCGGCAAAGTGATGCAAAAACATGGAAGCCATAACTACATCAAAGGAATCCGTTGCATAGGGCAAAGCCAAGGCATCCGCTACCTCCACTTGAATCTGTGAGGCTAACTCCGGCGGGAGACGTTTGTTCAAAGCCTGTCGGGCATAGTCTACGGTCACGGGATTTGCATCCACCGCAACGATTTCCACCGGGATAGAGGGGGATTGTTGATTGCCCCAACGCACCACTACTTCGGGCAAATCCGCAATGCCTGTCCCTAAGTCCAAAATACGAAGGGGGCGGGATACGGATGTTCGCAGTAAGGGTTTCAGAATTTCCAATGGAGCACTGTAACCCCCTAAAAATTGATTGACCCAGCGCAGTTGCTCTAAGGCACTTGTCAGGCGATCGTCTGTGATGGTGAAGTCATCCATCAGTTCATCTTGGTTGGTGCGGACTTGAAAGGAAGGCATAGGTTTACCGTGGAAACTGCTGAAACAACGCCCCTTCAATGGAGAGCCCTGGACCAAACCCTAGGGCAATTCCCCACTGCACAGCGGGAACGATCGGCTCTGGGGAGGTTCGAGGAGTGGCATCCATCCATCGTTTGAGAATAAACAAAATGGTGGGGGAACTCATGTTGCCATACTGACGCAAAACTTCGTAGGAACCCTGGAGTGCTGTGTCGGACAACATGAGGGTGGCCTTGACATAATCGAGAATCGATCGTCCACCGGGGTGAACAGCCCACAAGTCTAAGGCAGCGGGAGTGAGGTCATGGCGAGCTAATAACTGATCTAAATACTGTTGTAAGTTGTCTTGAATCAGATGAGGCACCTGGGATGATAACTGCATGAGAAAGCCCGTATCTCCAATCTCCCAGTTCATGGCATCAAGGGAGTTTTTGGTAATTAAACCCGCGCTGTCGGTATAGACTAACTGGCCTGCTGGATCACTCTGGGCAGACAGAACAGCAGCAGCGGCCCCATCGGCAAAAATAGCATTAATCACTACTTTTTCTAAGGTATCCGCCCGTTGGAAATGCAGCGAACAAAGTTCTACACAAACTAACAACACATTGGCCGTAGCATGGGCTTGACAGATTGTATGGGCAATTTTAAAAGCATTAAAAGCCGCATTGCAGCCCATAAAGCCAATCAAGGTTCGATCCGTACTGGCTGGCAATCCCAAGCGTTGCACTAAATGAATATCTAAACCTGGGGCAAAAAAACCGGTGCAACTCACGACAATCAAATGGGTAATTTCCGCTGGCAAACGATCGGCTTGCCAAAGCACCTGATGAGCTACTTGATCCGCTAAGCTTAGGGCACAGGTTTTATATTTTTGGTTACGATCGCCCGTGGTGGGTTCAGGTAATAAAGACCAGTTGGGAGGGTAAAAGGAGAAGGCTTCTGCCTCCGCTCCATAATCTTCGAGACAACTATAGCGATAGTCAATGCCGGAATGACCATAGATGCTGGCAATACGATCGCGGAGGGGAACCGGCAATTGTTCAATGCGTGCCATAAATTGAGCCAATTCGGACTGCGATCGCTTAAAGGGAGGATTCGCCGTCGCAATTGCTTCTAAGACGGTGTACATAAGTGTTTCCTACAGTTTCCTAGACAATGTTGATAACTCCGATTAACTTAAATTTGTCCGATCCTAACGCACTAAATTGAGATTAGGGGTCACTCAACGCAATATATCTACCCTGTAGTATCGATTTTGGCTGATTAACTCGTCTGATTTTGATCGTTTTTGGAGTTATAATTACAGCAGCAAAGCGATCGAGGAGAAATTGGCAATATGGTAGTTCGTCAGCCTTGCTATAGCAAAGCAGAGTGTGTCCAACGGGGCGATCGTTGAGATGGCAGGGAAGTGCGATCGTGATCTTTTAGTGCGATCGTCTCGCCGTAGGTACGAAACCCAACATCTGAGATGAATAAAACCAATGCTCCAGGTTAAACTGGATCTGTTGTGGTCGGAATATTTCTTATTTTCAACCCAGTCTAGAGTACAGGAAGATTGGTAAATCCATGAATATCAATGCATCCATTATTGACCAACGTTTAGGATCAGTTCTTAATGATATTCGTCAAAAAGCATCTGAAGAATTACGAATCAGAGATGAAAGCAAACTGAAGTCTCTTGCCTTTGTCTATCTGTGTATTAAAACTATCTTAGATTTAGATGATGATGGCACTTTTGATTGTTTAACCGAAGGAGGTGGTGATTTTGG
>JBEAPM010000210.1:0-3892 GCA_041164445.1 Cyanobacteriota bacterium | reverse complement strand
GCGGACTTTATAACCTGGAATTTCACTACCAAGACACCGAAGCCCCGAAGGAATACCTTTGTGTTCTTTGTGCCTCTGTGGTTTAATCCTGAACTTTCCGGTTTATTTAATTCACGATCCTCAGTAATCTGGAGCCTCTCAAGGTTTTCCGCCTTAAGTTGGTAGCCCCTCTCAACAGAAGCATTCAAATTCGTTCCAAAGTTTGGGAAGATAGACGGAGTCCCCAAAAGAGGTTGCCTCGGGGGTGGTGGTGGTGTTCCAAGTTTGGCCTTCTACCGCCTTTAGTGGATCGCCCATATTTTTAAGATGCAGGTAATGTATGAATATCGTTAAAGTTCCTTTGCCCCGGAGGACGTTGTTGCCCCGATTGTGTATGTCCCTCCTGGTCGGGATTTTGCTTTGGGGAATTACGGGTTTTGTGAGCACATTTTGCCCCGAGGTTTGGGCCCAGGATCGCAGCGTAAACTACACCCTTTCGGATTTGAGTGGTCAAGACTTTTCCTTTCGGGATTTAGAAGGTACCTCTCTTGCGGGGGCAGAAATGCGTCAAGCGAATTTTACTCACACCAATTTAAGAGGCACAATTTTAACCAAAGCCTCCTTTATTCAGGCCGATCTGGAAGGGGCTGATTTATCAGAATCTTTTGCCGATCGCGTTTTGTTTACAGAAGCCAATCTCAGCAATGTCATTTTTACCGACGCGATCGCTCCAGGGACTAGTTTTGAAGGCGCTACCATTACGGGGGCAGACTTTTCCCGCACCTTACTCGATCGATTCCAAGTCTCTTTACTCTGTAAACGAGCGGCCGGGGTTAATCCGGTCACAGGCGTTTCCACCCGCGAAAGTTTAGGCTGCCGGTAAATCTAGCGGATCGGCACCGGAACGGAGGATGTTCCATTGATGATTAGACCATTGGGCCACCGTAGAAGCCACCCCCGATCCGGCTGGTTCCGGTTCCTTGAGCACAAAACCCTGGGGAAAAGCGGCCGCAATCCTGTCCGGATCCGTCAGGGCAGCCTCTCCTGATCGATTAGCACTGGTGGTGGCCAGGGGCCCCGTGGAGCGAAGAATTTCTAAGGCTTGGGGATGATTAGGAATCCGGAATCCTAAATTTTGAGGATTCTGGGGATTCATGATCGCACCGTGGGGATGCTCAATGGGTAAGACTAGCGTCAGGGGGCCTGGCCAGTGCTGTTGCATGACCTTATACCAAATGCTGATTTCTACTGCAGAACCCCGCCAATAGGGCTGAAATCTCTCGACACAATCCCCCATTAAAATCAAAGGCTTGTGCTGCGATCGTTCTTTCACCTCAAAGAGAACCCCAGCACGATCGGGCCGAATGGCCAGGGCCGGCACAGTATCCGTGGGAAAACTCACTAATTCCCCCCCTTGAGCAGAGACAATTAGCTCCGATAACGTAACGAGTGCCATAGTTGAAACTCAATGAAGATTTTTAATTTAGGCGATCAACACTGCCATGAATTCTACCAAGTCTCTACGCCCCCCAGAGCAGCTTGCCTGGAATGGATTAACCCTAGGACTGATTCTTTTACCCTTTAGCCTAGCCCTTGGCCTCGGATGCTTTCTCCTGATTTTAGGGTGGGGCTTATTTTTTTATGTCCAGGATTATCGACGACGTTCCCTGACCTGGATCTGGCTCGGATTAATTGTCTTACTGATCCTCAGTACGGCTCAAGCCCAATTCCCCCTGGATGCCGTTCTAGGATTAGCAAACTTTATTCCTTTTATCCTCCTCTTTATTGTTTTACGAGAGCTGCTCCAGACCCCTCAACAATTGCTCGTCATCCAGCGTATCCTTGCTGTCAGTGTGCTGCCCCTTGTCCTCTTGGGCTGTGGTCAATTATGGGGAGGATGGTCTGGCCCTGTGCAATGGGGATGGATTATTCAATGGTCTTTGGCCCCGGGAGGAACCCCCTCAGGTCGGATGGATTCGGTATTCGGGTATGCCAATATTTTTGCCAGTTATTTAACCCTTATTTTTCCTTTTGTCCTCAGTTTTTGGAGTCAATCTTGGCAAGCCTCCCCCCCCTCCTGGTGGAGTCTGTGGGCCGATCGCTGCCTCTGGTCTATCACCCTGGGGTTTGCTGCTCTAGGACTCTTGATGACTCATTCCCGCAATGCTTGGATGATTGCTACCCTCGTGTGGTTAACCTTTGCCCTCTATCTCAGATGGTATCGTTGGCTGTTGCTCGCCTTCGGCGGATTAGTGAGTGTTTTCTGGGCCGCCTTTGGCCCTGTGGGGCGATCTATTTTCCAGCAAGTCATTCCTATTTTCTTCTGGGGACGATTAAACGATCAACTTTACCCCGATCGCCCTGTTGCTGAACTCAGGGTAACACAATGGCAATTTGCTTGGCATTTAACCCTTCAACGGCCTTGGCTCGGTTGGGGATTACGGAACTTTTCCCCCTTGTATAAAGCAGAAATGGGGCAATGGCTTGGCCATCCCCATAATTTCTTTTTAATGATGACAGCAGAAACTGGAATCCCTGTCTTACTGGGCTTTTGCGCGATCGTTGGCTGGATTTTTGCTCAAGCAATTGGCTCAGAACACCGTATTTTTACCGCCACTTCTTCCCCTACCGCCTCCTGCTTACTCCGCCTGAGTACGCTCCTCTCCTTTGGGGCTTCAGTACTCTTTCATTGTTTTGACATCACCCTCTTTGATGCCCGCATTAATCTGCTCAACTGGTTACTTTTAGCCGCGATCACTGGCATTCCTGCTTGGTCTGATGCCCCTCTCTCGGATTGACAGCTTTACCGGAGCATAGATAGATATAAAGTCTACTCTTGGGAATGGGAATTGCAGCATTGACTAAATTCTCTGGGCTTAAAAATGCCACCGGTCGGCTAGACGATCGAAAAATTTGATCCGCTTAAACCAAAAAAATTTGCAAAAATAGATGACAATTTTACAAAGAGTCTATAATCTATTAACTAGTTCTGTTTTGACTGGATAAAACTCAATCCTGATCTGTTCAATCTACTAGACGTAGAGTCAAAAATGTAGAGTAGGGTCAAGATGAAGGTCATGATTAGTAAAAGTAGAGTCACGGTATGCATAGATCTAATGGTAGTACCGGTATATTTACTCTGCCTGATAATCATCTGCCTCATTGTGACGATCAGATCCTTGATATTTTATCCTGTCCTCGATCTATTCAACCTCAAGTCTTAGGTGAAAAAAATGGCTGAAGTTATGATCGCCCCTCTTAGAGGCAAGCCCCTGTTGCAAAAGGTTAAAGAATTATCCGATATGTCTCGGCGAGAAGTGGCCCGAGAATGTGGCTATTACACTGAAACCCGTAAAGGCGATACACGCATCAACTTGGCGGAATTTTACGAAGCACTCCTAGATGCCCGTGGCATTAGTCTCGACTCGGAATCTGGTCAGAAACGAGGACGAGAAGCGAGCTATCGCATTAGCGTACAAAAGAATGGTCAGATTCTGATTGGTGCTGCCTACACTAAGGAAATGGGTTTAAAACCAGGAGATGTCTTTGATGTGAAATTAGGGTATAAGCACATTCATCTCTATCAAAATGATGAAGCCACGGCTAATGACTATGATGATGATGATGAAGATTAATCGCTTTGAGCATTGATCAATTCAGTCTTAGCCGCTGAACGGCAGGGGGTAGAGTGAAGGATTTGCCTTGTACTCTACCGCCAATCTTGTCATTGTCTTTTGTCGGGAGAGTTCTCTCCCTGAAGAAAACCCGTTCACCAACCCCGCGCTAAAGCGGCGGGGATTGTCCAAGCCAATTCGGACAACGTAAGTGGTGAATAGCCCATCGAGTCACTAGATGTTACAGACTTCCGAGTGCTTCCCTAGCTCGGATTTACTCTAAACCTGATTGGTTCAGG
>JBEAPM010000209.1:0-2672 GCA_041164445.1 Cyanobacteriota bacterium | reverse complement strand
AAACCGCTCATGAATCTGGGGGGTTACGTTACACCAAAGAACTGGCGGATGGGACAGATTATGAGTATCGAGATGATTTAGGCAATACACAACCGGGGGATGGCCCTAAATATAAAGGTGCCGGGGTGATTCAACTGACGGGACGGGCCAATTATCAAGCCTTTAGTCAGGCGATCGGGGATCCGAAGGTGATGGATGGCGTATCCTACGTTGCCGCAAACTATCCCTTCACCAGTGCGGGCTTTTGGTGGTCGAACAATAAGATGAATGCCCTCTGCGATCAGGGGGCTTCGGTGGAACAGGTAACGGTACGAGTCAATGGAGGGTACAACGGTTTGGCGGATCGCAAGCACTATTACGAGATTGCTTGCCGAGTCATCTCCTAATCCCTATCCCGGTCAGGGGTCAACTCCACCTGCACGGCACAGGCTTTCAGTTCCGGCTGTCCGGAAATCGGGCAGGCTTGCGGATGGGTTAGGGCGTTGGCTTCTGAGTCCTCTGCCCAGAGTGCCCCCCAGTGCATGGGGACAAACAGCACCTTGGGACGAATGGCGGTGGTAATGCGCACGGGAAACTGGGCACTGCCCCGCCGCGATCGTAGGGTGATCCACTGATTTTCCTCAACCCCGAGTCGTTCCGCATCTTTGGGATGCATTTCCACAAAGGGTTGGGGATACATTTTGCGGGTTTTCTCAATGCGGCCGGTGCGGGTTTGGGTGTGCCAGTGACCATAGAGTCGCCCATTAGTGAGGACGAAGGGATACTCCGGATCGGCAGGTTCCGCTAGGCCTCGGCTGTGGTAAGGAGCAAACTGGGCCCGTCCATTGGCGGTGGGAAAGCGCCGATCGCTATAGAGCCGCTTGGTGTTGCTTGGCTGGGGGTCTTCCCCGGCCGGACAGGGCCACTGAAGGGCACCCTCCGCCGCTAAACGATCGTGGCTCAGTCCCGACATGTCGCACACCCGTCCCCGTGTGACTTGGACAAACTCTGCATAGACTTGCACGGAGGTTTGAAAGGCAAACTGATCCGCAAATCCCAATCGTCTCGCCACTTCTGCAAAAATCTCCCAGTCTGGTTTGGCTTCCCCCGGAGGCGATCGGAAGGCTTGGCAGAGGGTGACGACCCGTTCTGAGTTGGTCATAGTACCGGTTTTTTCGCCCCACTGGGCCGCCGGTAGCAGCAGGTGCGCATAGTCAGCGGTTTCGGTGGGGAAGTAGGCATCTTGATAGACCGTGAAGGGCGATCGTTTCAGGGCGGCCTGGGCTCGTTTTAAGTCCGGTAAGCTTACTGCTGGATTGGTGGCGAGGATCCAAAGCAAAGGAATTTGATCCCGTTCTAAGGCTCTGATCATCTCCTGGGCATTGAGCCCCGGTTCTGCGGCGATGCTACCGCTGGGCAGTTGCCAGAGGTGTTCTAGGGCTTGGCGGTGTTGGGCATTCCGGACTTGGCGATAGCCGGGCAAAATGTGGGCTAACCCCCCTGCTTCCCGTCCTCCCATGGCGTTGGGTTGACCCGTTAAGGAAAAAGGCCCAGCCCCAGGCTTACAGATCTGTCCGGTCAGCAAGTGCAGATTAATCAAACTTTGCACCTTCGCCGTCCCTTCCGAAGATTGGTTAATTCCCATAGACCACAGGGATAACACCCGATCGCTCTCGGCCCAGCATTGGGCCACGGCCTCCAGTAGTGGAATGGGAATCCCACAGGTTTCACTAACGCGCTCAGGAGTGTAGTGGACGAGGAGGCTCTGCAAGTCGGCAAAACCGTCGGTATGCTGCTCAATAAAGCTGCGATCGATGCGATCCCATTTGAGGAGAAAGTGAGCTAGACCATTAAAAAGGTCAATATCCGTACCGGGACGAATGGCAAGGTGAAAGTCTGCCACTGCGGCGGTTTCCGTGGTGCGGGGATCCACCACAATCAGCTTCGTCTGGGGATTGGCTTTGTGGTTTTTGCGGAATCGATTAAAGACGATGGGGTGGCATTCAGCGGTATTGGTTCCCACCAGAAAAGCGCAATCCGTGAGGTCTAAATCTTCATAGCAACAGGGCGGTCCGTCGGATCCGAGACTGTAAAAATACCCTGACACCGCCGAGGACATACAGAGGCGAGAATTGGAGTCAAAGTTGTTAGTGCCCAGACAACCTTTGAGAAATTTCTGAATGACATAGTAATCCTCCGTTTGCAGTTGCCCAGAGCCATAGACACAAATGCCCTGACTGCCCCAGGTGCCCCGCACCGTCCTCAAACGATTGACAATAATTTCAAAGGCTTCCTCCCAGGTAATGCGTTGAAAAGGATCACCCAAATGCCTGCGCCAGTGGGGATAGAGTAAGCGGTCTTTATCTAGGGCTTCCGCCACCGTTGCCCCTTTGACACAGACCTGTCCCTTGCTGGAAGAATGGGAACGATCGCCCCGAACTTTATAGGCGATCGCATCATCGGTAACAGAACTCAGCACTTCTAAACCGCAGCCAACGCCACAGTAGGGACACAGGGTTGTAGTAGGGGACATAGGAGGAGTACAATAGCTGCCCTTTTGGCAACAAAGACCGTAGAAGATTCAGAATAAGGTGATTTGGTTTCTACTTCAAGCTGAATCAGAGCAGAGAAATCCAGAGAAACGATCGCCAACGGGTGACAGACCCTGAATCTGCAGACTCCGATCCAAGTCA